>NZ_JBMFGQ010000041.1:0-12027 GCF_049977265.1 Desulfurella sp.
TGTTTTTGCCATCATGATTTCTTCTTCACTGCAAAATACTCTAGGATATTTAAATTCAGGCGTTAACATTTTGTAGTATTCTTTTGCTTCTGGCATAATTTCCTCCTTTTAAAGTCAAACAGCGTAAGCTACCAATTCTTTAAGCTTTTTTTGTAAATCTCCCTTATATTTTCAATCTTTACCGGCCTTGGACTGCATACAAGAAGCCTTTGAACCTGCATAGCAGACTGGGATAGTTCTTCTATGTCTTTTTCACTAAAGCCAACTGCTTCTATACCTGATGGAAAATCAATATCTTTCATTAATTCCACAACAGCTTCTTTTGCCAGATAAGCACCTTCTGTATCGCTTAAACCATCTGTATTTTTGCCCATTAGCTGCGCAACCTTTTTTAGTTTAGATGCACTTGTTGGTATAATAAACTCAAGTGCAGCTGGTGCTGTAACGCATACCGATATACCATGCGGTAACTGATGGTTTCTTCCAGCTAAAGGATATGCAAGAGAATGTGGTATATGAACACCTGCGTTTCCAAACGCGCCGCCTAAGTGAGCAGCCAAAAGCATATTGCTTCTTGCTTCTAAATCGTATGGGTTATGACAGGCTCTCCTTAGATATTTGCCAATAAGCTCAATGCTTTTTTCTACAAATAGATCAGAAACAGGGTTTGCACCAATATAGACTGGTCTTTTATCTGGAGAATCTGGTCTTATTCTTGCATAATATGGAAGAGCAGTATAAGCTTCTATTGAATGCAGCAATGCATCCATACCGGTAGAAGCAGTATAGTAGCTAGGAAGCGTTACAGTTAAAACCGGGTCAAGCAAAGCTAAACTTGGCAGTAAATACTGATGGGATATACCTACTTTAAGTTTTTCCTTTTCTAAATCAACAATAGCAACAGGCGTATTTTCGCTACCTGTACCTGCTGTTGTTGGAATTGCAATTAAAGGCTTAAGTGGTCCTGGTATGGTTTTGCCAAGACCTGTGGGTGGTGCTACATAATCTTTGAAGTCTTGCGTTGGGTATGTGGTGTAGAGGTTAAGCATTTTTGCTGTATCTATGGATGAGCCACCACCAACACCGACAAAAGCATCATACGTATTGCCTTTTATAGATTCGAGGCCTTTCATAAAAGCAGTGTCTATTGGTTCAACCGGAGAAGAGTCAAACACATCAAAACCAATACCAGCTTTTTCCAGGCTATCTTTTATAGTATTTAGTATATCTGTATTTTTGCTAATATTTTCATCTGTAACTATAAGAACCTTTTTTGCACCCATTCTTTTTACTTCATAGCCTACTTCACTTGCAACACCTTCGCCAAACTTTACCTGAACATTTCTGACAGTAAAAACACTGTCATTAGGAGAAAAATAGGATAAATTCATTTTAACCTCCTAACTTTCGTATTTTTTACAAACAATATCATATAAACCAGCGTTTTTTAACAAACTTATTGGTGCTAAAAAAGTAGCTGACACAGTACCTGGTAATCTACCTATTTCAATAGCACCTGTAATTGTGGCTCTATTTTTTACTTCAGGTATTGATATTCCTAAAACTTTAGACGCTCTTTGCAAAGCATTATCTGTTGCTTCATTTATATTGGCACCACTTCCAACAAAAGAAACAGGCAAAGATTCTTCAAGTTCAACCATACCCCATATAGAAGCTAGTTTTTTTGCAATATCTTTCTCCTGGCATGAAAATGGTTTTGCTAAATAAGGTAAATCTTCAATATTAGGTAAAATAATTGGTCCTTCAAGTTCGACATTTTTTAAAATCTCAACTTGAGTTACAATAATACCGGATACATCTGTTGTATGACCTGCAATTTCACCATCACCCTGCATAGCGTGCATATCACCAAAGTAAACTCCAGCGCCATCGATTTTAACAGGCGCAATTACTATAGCACCTTGCCTTACTTTATTAATATCCATATGACCGTCTGTGCGCAAAGATAATTGTTCTTTTTCTATAGCATATTCATGCGGTGCGCCTATTAAAAATTGGCCAAAATCTCCAGCATTATGAGAATCTGGCATGGCAATAGCAGGAAGCGTACCAAGCTGACCCATAAACGGCCTTAAGCGAGCAGTTAATCCTGCTATGTCGGATTGTGCAAAAACAACAATTGGATTTTGTATAGAATTATCAGGTATTTGCATATAATTTTTTGCATCTTTTGCAGCAATTTCTGCAGCATTTTTGTTAAGTGTTATACCTATTTTATAGTTTTCATCAAATGCTATTGTGTATCCATTTGTAAATTCAAAAGGAGCTATACTCTCGCCGCATACTTTACATTTTATGGCATCTTTACCAATCCCATCTATATAGGTTTCTGGGTATAAAGTGTTGCATTTTGGACATTTAGCTGCAACAAAAGGATCACCTATAAATCTACCTTCAATAGCTTTTTCATTTCCAGATGAAGTCACAATTGAAGTAACTTTTATTGAATGAATTTTTATCGCAACACTGTCACCTACTTTTGCACCTTCTATAAAAACAGGCTTTGTTACTTCATGACCACCTCTTATGGCTGGAGTTATCATTGGACCCCAACATCCCGGTGCAGTGTTTGCAATAATGTAACCACCATTTTGTAATGGACCAAGCATAGAAGCTTTTGGATCTAATATTCCATTTGTAAACTCATTAACAAATACAATTCTACCTGACATATAATCCTTCCTTTTACTCATAATATTCTGGTGCTAATTTTATTGTTTTAAAGAATTCAGGATCATGACCAAACCAGATTTCAGCATCTTCTGCTTTTGCAAGCTCACCCAGGGATTGTACAGAATATGCAGCATCTGCAAAGTTAAGTGCAAAGCCAGATGGTATGTTTTTTTCAAAGTTATCTTTTAAGTAAATAGAATCACCAGTAATAATTACGCTCTTGTGCTTTTTAAGTCTAACAAGAACACTTTGGTGTCCTGGAGTATGACCTGGAGTTGGAATAATAAATATTGCACCATTAAACATACTTCTGAAGCCTACAATAGGTTCCCACTTGATATTTGGATCTTTAATATCATTTTTGATATAGGCTGCATCCATTAATGGGTCAGGAAAAAATGCATACCTTAATTCGTTTAGCTGGACAATTACTTTAGCGTTTGGGAAAAACCTTGTGCTTCCTGCATGATCTAGATGAAGGTGTGTTTGTATGATATAGGAAATATCTTCTGGTTTTATACCAAGTTTGGATAGTGCTACAACTGGCTGTTCTTCTTCTTTCATAACCGGGTAGTAAACATTGATAATATCACCCCATGTACCTTGCGGATCCTTTATGCAACCTGGAGATATTCCGGTATCTATAAGTACTTTTGTGCCATCTATATCAACCATAAAATATGGCACAGGAATATCAAAAGGTTCACCAATACCCGTGTTGAATAAAAACTTTTCTTTAGTGGATTTTAAAATTCCACTACTGAATGCATACAATTTAACACTCATCTAAACCCCCTTTTAAAAAATACTTTTAAAATTAAAATATACCATAATTAACTAATTTCAATAAAAGATACAAAATTAATAACTTTATAAACAAAAATACTTGACCTTGTTATAATTTTAAAATATGATACATTAAAAAAGGGAGTTGTTATGGATTTTGTAGAACTGTGTAATCAAACCGCGCAAAGATTTTTTCAGTTACAAAATAGACAAAAGGAAATTGAAAATATTTCCACAGTTATATTTAATGCCTTAATCAATAACAATAAATTGTTGATTTTTGGCAATGGCGGCTCTGCAGCAGATGCACAACATATGGCAGCAGAACTTGTCGGCCGGTTTTTAAAAGAAAGAAAAGCCATAAGTGCAATTGCACTAACAACAGACACATCCATAATCACAAGCATTGCAAACGATTATAGTTTTGACAAAGTTTTTGAGCGTCAAATAGATGCTCTTGGTAAAAGAGGTGATATAGCCTTTGGTATATCAACAAGTGGTAACTCAAAAAATGTTTATTTAGCCATTAAAAAAGCAAACGAAATAGGTCTTACAACAATTGCGCTTTTAGGTAAAGATGGTGGTATAATAAAAGATATTGCCAAAATTAGCTTTATAGTTGATTCAAATTATACACCAACGATTCAGGAGTTGCATATCTTTATAATTCACAATATATGCAAAATCATAGAGGATTTATGGACAAAATAAAATCTTTCGAACAGATAAAAGAAATCATTGACAAACTAAAAGCCTTCAATAAAAAAATTGTTTTTACAAATGGCTGTTTTGATATCATTCACGCAGGTCATGTAAATTACCTTCAAAAAGCAAAGCAGTTAGGCGATATACTTGTTGTAGGTTTGAATTCAGACAAATCCGTTAAATCCATTAAAGGCGAAAAAAGACCAATTAACAATCAAGACGATAGAGCTTGCGTTTTAAGCGCATTTTATTTTGTTGACTATGTTGTAATTTTTGATCAAGACACACCATACGAACTAATCAAGATTATCCAACCGGATATTCTGGTAAAAGGCGCAGACTGGGAAGGCAAAAACATAGTAGGTAAAGATATCGTAGAAAAATCAAACGGCAAAGTAGTATTGATTGACTATTTAGAAGGCAAATCAACAACATCCATTATAGATAAAATTATTGAAAATTATGGATGTATTAAGTAAGTTTTTAGATTTTTTACTAACTAACTACCAATCTAAACATACAGTAAATTCGTACTTTATGGATGTTTGTCAATTCATTGAATACAAAAAGACCTATATTGTAAGCGAACAAGACATAAATGCCTATATATTATTTTTAAGTAAAAGCAAAAAAAGTCCGCTAACTATAAAGAGAAAACTATCTGCATTAAGTGTTTTTTACGATTTTTTAAAAAGAAGTGGAATTTACAACTTTAATCTTAGTGGTATTGTAAGACCAAAATCACCAAAATCTCTTCCAAAATTTTTAGATATAGACGAAACAATTGTATTTTTAGAAAAAATAAACTCACTTCGCGACAAAGCTATTATTTCTTTACTTTATTCAAGCGCACTTAGAGTTTCCGAGCTTGTAAATTTAAACATTGAAGACATTAATTTTTCAAACAAAACAATCGTAATAACAAGAAAAGGTAACAAACAAATGGGCGTTCCTGTAAGTCCAAAAACTATTGATATATTAAAAAATTATATAGGTGATAGAATCAATGGTCCTATATTTTTGAACAAATCAGGACACAGATTAACGACACGCTCTATTGAAAATATCGTAAAAAAGTATGCAAGAAAATCACTTTTAAAGGATATATCTCCTCATACATTAAGACATTCTCGAGCTACTCATTTATTAAATAATGGAATGGATTTGAGGATCCTGCAACGTTTTTTGGGGCACTCATCAATACTTGCAACGCAAGTTTATACGCATCTTTCGCTGCAGGATCTTATCAAAGCTTATGATGCATTTCATCCTTTAAACAAAAACGATTGAATCATTTTTTAAAGCATAAATACCAATCTATGCATTGGTAATTTTCATTTAGTCTTTGTTTTGCACCTTCTACTGTAAGTGGCGCTCCAACAATAACTTTTTCTTCGCTAAATTCCCAGGTTTGTTTGGAACTTACCCAGTTTGCAGGTGTGGCAATTTTATCAGAATCGGTTTTTTGCAAAGCTTCAAGAAGTCTGATAATTTCTTTAATGTTTCGACCGTTTGTTAATGGATAATACAAAATAGCCCTAATAATACCTTCTGGATCAATAAAAAATACAGCTCTAACAGTAGCTGATGCACTTGCTTTTGGATGTAGCATTCCATACAGTGAGGCTACTTTGCCCATTGGGTCACCTACCACAGCAAACTGTATTTTTTCATTCGCTTTTTCTTCGATGTTCATTATCCAGGAAATATGGGAATAAATTGAGTCCACAGAAAGCCCTAAAATTTCGCAGTTTCTTTTTTTAAACTCCTCGTACTCTTTATTGAAAGCAATAAATTCTGTTGTACAAACAGGTGTATAATCGGCAGGATGAGAAAAAAATACAACCCACTTTCCTTTAAAATCATCAGGAAAATTGATAGAACCTTTTGTTGTTTGTGCTTGAAATTCAGGTGCTTTTTCACCTATTAACGGTAATCTTTGCTCGTCCATATAAACCTCCTTAAAATAATTATCTTTTTTATTATTTTATTTATATATCTGTTTTATTTATATGTCAAGTAAAATTTTACTTGATATTTTCCAGAAATTAAGTTATTTTAATTAAAAAAATGGAGGTAGCAAAATGTTTGTAAAAGATTTCATGACAAAAAAAGTAATAACAGCACAAATTGATGAAAAAGTAAGCGATGCCATTACAAAAATGAAAGAAAACAAAATAAAACATTTACCTATTATGGATAATGATAAAATATTTGGTATTGTGTCAATTAAAGAAATAGAAGAATATTCTCCATCTAAAGCAACATCTCTTGATATATTTGAACTTCACTATTTACTATCTAAAATGACTTTGAAAGAAATTGCAAGAAGAGATGTTATAACAATAACTCCTGATGTAGCAATTGAAGAAGCTGGTGCAATAATGTACAAAAATAGAATTGGTTCACTGCCAGTTTTAGAAAATAACAAGCTTGTAGGTATTATATCAGATAGAGATATTTTTAAACTACTTATAAGCATAACTGCTGCTCAATCAAAAGGTATTAGAATATACACACAAATATCTGATACCGCAGGAACTATTGCCGAGATTACAAATATTATTAGCAAATTCAACACAAAAGTTCACACCATTTTTACTTGTTATGAAAATGCACCAAAAGAAAAAAGAAACGTTGTCATAAGGGCTACAGATGTATCTGATCTTAACGAATTAGAAAGTCAATTAACTAAAAAATATGGATCTGTGCTAATTCAAAAATTTTAATTTATTTGCATAAGTTTTTCTAAAAGCGCATAATTTGTTAAATCGGCTTTTATTGGTGTAATGGATACATAGTTGTTTTCCAGTGCCCAAAAATCAGTATTCTCAGAATTATTTGTTTTAATTAAATGACCGCCTATCCAAAAATAAGAGTTTTTTCTTGGATCCTGACGCTTAATAATATTTTCTTGATATATACGAGAACCTTGTTTTGTAAACTTCATACCTTTTATTTGATCCAATGGTTTATTTGGCACATTAACATTTAAAATTGTATTTCCATTTAAGTCTATACTTTTAATTATTTTTATAACTTTTTCAGCATAAAAAAAAGCACTGTCAAAGTATTTTGGTTCATCATCAATACATGCAAGGCTTATAGCAAAAGATTTTATACCAAGTAATCTTGCTTCAAATGCTGCTGCAACAGTACCAGAATATATTACATCTTCACCTAAATTTGCACCATCATTTACACCAGAAATTACCAGGTCAGGTAAATTATCTTTGTATAAATATCTGATTGCCATTAAAACACTATCTGCTGGCGTACCATCAATAGCATATACATTTTCCTGTACTCTTCTTAGCCTAAGGGGTCTGTGTAGAGTAAGAGAATGGCTTGAGCTGCTTCTATTTCTATCTGTAGTTACTACAAAAACTTCGTTTTTTTTTGATAAATATTCCTTTAGTTTACTTATACCATCGCTAAAAAAGCCGTCATCGTTTGTTAATAGTATTTTCATAAACAAACCCTTTGCATAACCTCTTATAATAATAATTTGCTTTATTGTCAAGAAAAATCTTGTACTCACCTTTAAAATACAAAAAAAATATGTTATAATAAAATGATATATGAAAAAAGTTTTGCTTGTATACAAAAAATTATCAAACTATGGCGGTACAGAACGCTATATTGTATATACAGCAAAAAAACTTATTGAAAAAGGTTGTAGCGTAAAGATTTTAACTTCGCAAATAAATGGCATAGATACATCAAAATTTGATATAAAGATATTAAAAGTCCCCCACTGGCCAAGCTGGCTAAAACTTGTAAGCTTTGCTGTTGCAAGCTACATTTATACAAAAAAAGCTAAAAAAGACAATTATATTTCTTATTGTTTTGGAAACAGCATCGGATGTGACATTTTAAGAGTAAGTGGTGGTGCCCATAAGTTTTATGTAAAACAAGCCTATTTAAGGCATACAAGCAAATTGTCATTAATGCTAGCTAAATTAAAACGGAACACTTCTTTATATCACTTTTTTTTACTCTATATTCAAAAAAAAGCCTTTACTAACAAAAATACAAAGTATTTTGTTGTTCCTTCTGAATTGGTCAAAAACCAACTGGTGCAAGGATACAATGTTGACAGCTCAAAAATTGTTATCCAGTATAATAAAATTGATTTAAGTAAGTATAATTCACAAAATAAAAATAAAGCTTTTTTACAAGCATTAAATCTAAATCCTGATAAATTTTATTTTTTATATGTATCTACAAACTTTTGGCTTAAAGGTTTTTCTTACCTTTTGGAAGCTTTTAGTATTGCAAGCAAAGACAGCAAATTTTTTGAAAAAGCTCACTTAATAGCTGTAGGTCAAGACAATATAAAAAAATTTCAAACAAAAGCAAAAAATATCAAATTAGATCATAAAGTATCATTTTTTGGCAAAAGAAACGATTTAGAAAACTTTTATAAATCCTCTGACTGTTTTGTTTATCCAAGTTTATATGATAGTGCAGGATTTGTAATAGAAGAAGCACTTGCCTGCGGTTTACCCACTATTGCAAGCAAATTTGCAGGCTACAGTGAGCTTGTAGAAAAATCTAAAGCTGGTGTTGTCATAGATCCTACAAATCTTAAACAATTTTCAAAAGCGCTACTGGATTTTTTCTACAAGAAAAACGATGAACTTGAGTTAATGTCTTGTAATGCATCAAACTTTATGTTACAATTAAATAAATTAGAAAATGAAGACATTTTTGGTAGATTTAGATAAAACTCTATACAAACCCCAAACTGGAGTATTTGACAATATAAACAAAAATATTAAAAAATTTATGATGCAATATTTAAATATGGAAGAAGAGTTTATAGAACATTTAAGATCTTTTTATGTAAAAACCTACGGTTCTACGCTTATGGGGTTAATCAAAAATTACAACATTGATCCTTATTTTTTTTTAGAATATGCACATAATGTAGATTTATCTTCTATCAATACAAATAATAATTTGAAAGAAAAACTTAAAAAAATAAATGGCAAAAAAATCATCTTTACAAGTGCACCCAAAAAACATGCTTTAAATGTTTTAGAACGCCTAGAAATCCTTAGTGAATTTAATGACATATTTGATATAATAGAAGCAGACTTTATAGCAAAACCAAATAAAGAACCTTACATTAAAATTATTAAAAAATTTCCTTCTTTGTTTTATACAATGATTGATGATATGGAACAAAATTTAATTACAGCAAAAATGTTTAAATTTAAAACAGTACTGGTTAATACAAAAAAATCTGATTGTGTAGATTTATGTGTTGAAAGCTTTGAAGAAATACCTATTGAGTTTTTATAAAAAACACAAGACTTCCCTTGCAACACTTGCTGCAACAATTGAAGAAACGCCGCTTGTGTCATATTGCGGAGATAGCTCGACTATATCGCAACCAACAATATTTAAAACACTTAGTTTTTTAAGACAATCAATTAGTTCTTTGTAAGTAACACCACCAGGCTCTGGTGTACCTGTGCCTGGGAAAATTGAAGGGTCTAATACATCTAAATCTATTGTTAGATAAACTGGCCTATCACCAATCCTTTCAACAAAATCTTGAGCTTTATCAAAATTAAACAAACATAAGTTTTCTTTTCTATATGGGAGATTTAGATCTGTGCTATTTAAACTTCTAATCCCAAGCTGGTAAACATTTTCAAAACCCACTATTTCGCAAACACGCCTAATTACACTGGCATGAGATAATTTTTCTGAGCGATAAGAATCTATTAAGTCACTATGAGCATCTAAGTGTACAATGGTAAGATTATCATATTTATTTACAAATGTTTTAATTAAGGGTAAGCTTATTAAATGTTCCCCACCAATTGATAAGAGCTTTTTCTTGTTTTTAATAAGCTTGTAGGAGAATTTTTCTATAATATCAAGGACAAGCTGTTTATCTCCAAATGGCAAAGGCATATCGCCCATATCACAAATTTTTTTTTCTCTTAAATCTTTATCAAAATATGGCGAGTAAGATTCTATACCGTATGAATTTTCCCTTATTGCGTTTGGAGCAAACCTTGAACCTGGCCTAAAAGAGGATGTGCCATCATAAGGCACACCCACAATAACAATTTGTGCTTTTTCAAAAGTTGAATTTGCGCAATAATAATTCATTTCCACCACAATACAACACAGGCAAAAGCACAACCATATTTTTCAACTGTGTGTTCGGCAGAAATACTGACAATTTTTTCTATTTCATAACCTCTTTTATCCATTCCCCATTTAGCCATTTCAATAACAACCCTTTCTGCCTCATTTTTTGAGATATCGTAGTTTTCGTATTCCATAATAAGACCATTTTTTGTTTTGTCTTTAGGTATTGCTGCTGCAACAGCTGCAGCAATTTTTTGTCCTTTTTTATCTGACACTATCGATGCATAAGCAACGGGCACTAGTGCACCCAATGGAAGCTTGATTTCTTCTTGATACTCGCAGTTTGGTGGCAAAATTGAACTCATTTTTACAAGGTTAGTATTTCCTACACCGCTTTCAAGTAAAGCTACATCAAATGCATTTAACAAAGTCAAGCCTTCTGCGTTAGAAGAAGAAAGCTTATAAATATTTGGAACACTTGAAAAGATGTCTATCATTGCTCTACCACCAAATTACATTGAGCTTTATAAGTAAAATGTTCTAAGTCGAGGACACCTCTTAAAACCTCTTGCTCTTTTGTGTAAAGTGGTTTGAGCAAATTCTTTAGATACTCATGTGCTTTCCATGGATCTGCAGAATCCCCGCATGTAAAAAAGTCTATTGCTGCATAACCATATTCTGGCCAAGTGTGGATCGCCAGATGAGATTCGGCAATTATAACTATACCGCTTACGCCAAAAGGCTGGAAAGTTCGAAAAGATGAAGAAATAACAGTAGCGTTTGCAGCTTTTGCTGCATCGTTCAAATACTTTTCCAAAGCAACCACATCATTTAAAATGTCTTTATCACAGCTAAAGTACTCCGCTAAAATATGCCTCCCGAGTGCCTTCACCCATGTGCCCTCCTTAAAACATAAAATTTTTTACTAGCTTTTAAAATGCTAGCAGCCTTTTTTAGCATTTATTTTAAAAATTGTCAATACCTTTTTAAAAATTTGCAAAATCACTGACCCAATGCATAAACAAAATCAAGACCTGATTTGTCAAGCTTTGTAGAATTTGTTGCATCTACAGAAACTGAATAATAATATTTTGCAGGACTTGAAGATGCAGCACAAGGTGGCGCAATAGTCGTAGATGTTATAGTAACATTTACAGTGTAATAATCACTGCTTGCATTAATCTTGCCAAAATGTATAACAAGGTCTGGGTTAGACTCTAAACATTTGCCCCAATACTGTATTGGATTTTCTCTTTTTGTTCTAAAGCATGTTTGATCATTTATATTGTAAGAATTATCTGGCAAACTTGGGTTTTGTCCCCAATATAGAGTATCTATTATAACCTCAGCACCACCAATTGCTGCATCGTGCGCACTTGCGTATTGCTTGTACATGCCACTCATTTTTGTCCCAGAAATGACAAGCCACATCAATGCACTAATTAGAGTCAATGCCATAAAACTAAGCAGTATCGCTACAATTAATGCTATGCCTTTTTGGTTTTTTAAATCTTTCATTGAACTAAATTCCTCGGTACTATTGATAAATTAATTGTTTTCCACTGGTAATGTACTTGATTGCCAGTTGGTGTAAAAGTGCTCAAAACACCCGTATCGCTATCGCCAAGACCGATTGTTTTAGAATTTGTATATTCTTGATTAAACTTTCCAGATTGTTGGAGTATAAATATTCTTATTTCTTGAGTGTTTTGAGCATCAATTTGACTA
>NZ_JBMFGQ010000042.1:0-9605 GCF_049977265.1 Desulfurella sp.
CTTTACATGCGGTAAGTAAATATTGTAAAAAAAATCATTCATCAGTGTTTCTTCCTTTCTTTTTTGCTTCCTATCAAAATACTCTCCGCTTACAAGCTCGGATTTGATTTTAATTTCTATCTCTTTTACAAGTTCCAAGTTGGGAACTCTTTTTACAACTCTTTTATAATTGTATGAAACCACAACTTTATAAGTTTTTTTATCTTTAGGTATAGTTTGCTCGCATTTTTAACAGGTTCTATTTTTGACATCCTGATCCGTTCTACAAAACGGACACACAAGGTATATCATTAGCATACCTCCAATTGATTAATTGTACCATTTTAACAGTTTTTAAGCTTTGGTGTAATACATTTTTTAAGAATGCTGTTATGACGGAATTAAGCATGAAATTCGTGGTGCAAATATGGTGCAACAAAATACTAAAAATGGTTAAAAGTAATTAAAAAACTTTGTATTTTATCTTTATATGTTTTGTTAAATAATTGCTTTTTAAATAGGATTTTGAAAGGAAAATACTGGTGCCCCGAGCAGGAATCGAACCTGCGGCACCAGGATTAGGAATCCTGTGCTCTATCCTTCTGAGCTATCGGGGCATTTAGCCAAAGTTTTTATACTATTTTATACGGAATTTGTCAACTAGACACAATATAAATAATTGACTTATTTTAAAGCAAAAGTATAATCGTAAAAAGGAGTTTGCTATGGAAAATATTTGTGAAAACTTAAAAAAGATAAAACAGGAATTGGAAATTTTAAATCCAAATGTCAAATTAATGGCGGTTTCAAAAAACTTTAGCTATTTAGCTGTAAAAAAAGCTTATGAGTGCTCTCAAAAAATATTCGGGGAAAACAGAGTCCAGGAAGCAATTGAAAAAATTGAACTTGCAAAAGCAGACAATTTAGATATTCAGTGGCATTTAATAGGACACCTTCAGTTAAATAAAGCCAAAAAAGCAGTTAGCTATTTTGACTATATTGATAGTGTTGACTCAATAGAACTTGCAGAAAAATTAAATAAATACGCTCAATCTGAAAACAAAATCATAAATATAATGCTTGAAGTAAACATTGCGGGTGATTCAAAAAAATTCGGTTTTTCTAAAAATGAAGTTTTAGATGCTGCAAAAAACATAGTTAATTTTGAAAATCTAAATTTATACGGTCTTATGTGCATTGGGCCACAAGCCCAAGAAAATGAAATTAGAAAAGCTTTTAGGGATATGAAATCAATATTTGAAGATTTAAAGAAAAGCATTTGTCCTACTTTGAGCGAGCTATCGATTGGTATGAGTGATGACTTTCGTATAGCAATCCAAGAAGGCTCGACTATTATACGCATTGGAAGGAGAATTTTTGGCGAGAGAAGCTAGTCTAACAGGTAATATTACCCGTTTAAGCGACTTTTTGATACTTTTAGCTGTAATACTTATATTAACTGTCCTTATTGTTCCTCTACCACCTTTTTTGCTTGATTTTTTTATCACTATTTCGTTTGCATCTGCATTGCTTATTTTTTTTGTTAGTATTTATACACAAAGGCCACTGGATATATCTACTTTTCCTACAATTTTGTTGACTGTAACTTTATTTAGATTATCTCTTAGTATTGCAACTACAAGAGCGATTTTGCTTCATGGTGCGCAAACTGCTGATGCTGCAGGTGAATTTATTAAAACTTTTGGATATTTTGTTGTAGGTGGAAGCTATATCGTGGGTTTTATAATATTTGTTATATTGGTAATAATAAACTTTGTTGTAATAACAAAAGGCGCAGGAAGAGTAGCAGAAGTAGCAGCACGCTTTACTTTGGATGCTATGCCAGGAAAGCAAATGAGCATAGATGCTGATTTAAACTCTGGTGCAATTACAGAAACTGAAGCCAAAAATCGCAGACAAGAGATAGCAAAAGAAGCAGACTTTTACGGGGCTATGGATGGTGCAAGCAAATTTGTAAGAGGCGATGCAATTGCAGGACTTTTGATTACTTTTATAAATATAATTGGAGGTATAATCATTGGTGTGCTGCAGCACAATATGAGCCTATCCGAGGCAGCAAGCAGATATACTGTGCTAACGATTGGCGATGGCCTTGTTGTACAACTACCTGCTTTGATCATTTCCACAGCAGCAGGTATTGTAATTACAAAAAGCTCAAGCGAGGAAAGCCTTGCTCCTGATTTAATAAATCAAATCACGAAGCAATTCAAAGCGCTGTATTTATCAGCAGCTATACTGGCAATTTTAGCTTTAATTCCAGGTATGCCACACATTAGCTTGATTTTATTGGCGCTAATATTTGCATATCTAGCTTATTCTATATCGCAAAAAAAGGTGCAAGAAAAACTTGTAGAAGCTCAAATTATTCAAGAACAAGCTCAGGCGCCAGTTGTTGAAGAAAATATAGAAGAAGCTATGAAAATTAATGTCTTAGAATTGGAAATTGGGTATGGATTGATATATTTAACAGAAGAAACAGAGGGTGCTAATTTGCTAAATAGAATAAAATTAATGCGAAAACAGCTAGCCTTAGATATTGGCGTGATTATACCATCTATACGAATAAGAGATAATCTTACGTTTGATAAGAATGAGTATATTTTTTTGATAAAAGGAATCGAAGTAGGAAAATACAAAATCGAGACAGACAAGTTGCTTGCTATGTCACCTGCCCCACTTAAGCAAATAGAAGGTATTTCTACAAAAGAACCTGCTTTTGGTTTGCAGGCTATATGGATTGAGAAAGATAAGAAAAATGAAGCCATTGTGGCTGGCTATACAGTAGTAGATCCTGTAACAGTAATAATTACCCATATAACTGAACTTATCAAAAGAAATATATACGATATTTTCACGCGTCAAGATGCAAGTAAGCTTCTTGAAAATTTAAAAACAGATCATCCAAGGTTAATAGAAGAATTGGGCCAATATTTATCACTTGGGCAAATGCACAAAATTTTAAAAAATTTATTAAAAGAACAAATACCTATTCGAGACTTACTTACTATCTTTGAAACGTTGGCTGATTGGGCACCACATACAAAAGATTTAGACTTGCTAACTGAATATGTAAGAAGTGCTTTAGCCTATCATATAACCAATAAATATAAAGATGAAAATAATGTTTTAAATGTAATTTTGCTTGGCTCGAGCGCAGAAGGTATTTTAAGTGCCAATATTAAAGACGAAAATGGCTATTCATATCTGCAAATACCACCAAACATTGGCGATAAGCTTATACAATCCACACAAAACGAAATTGCAAAAGCTGCGGAAAGTGGAATTGAGCCCATAATTGTGACGTCGCCTAGAGTGAGAAGGCATTTTAAGTCCTTCCTTGAAAAATTTTTTCCAAGAGTGGCAGTTTTGTCATACTCAGAAATTGCAAATAATGTTGAAGTTAAAACTTTAAGCACAATTGATTTATGATAATAAAAACATTTGAAGCAAATAACCTTCAAGAAGCTATAAAAAAAATCAAAAAAGAATTAGGCGAAGAAGCTGTTATTTTATCAACAAGAAAAGTAAAAAAAGGCTCTTTTTTTTCGTTTTTTAAAAGAGAAATTATTGAAGTAACAGCAGCTATTGAAAATACAGACAATACAAAAAAAAACATTTTTTCAAAACTAATAGAACCTCAAAAAAATGAACAGCAAAAAGAAAATCTAGAAGAAAAAATTCAAAATTTGGAGAACTTATTAAAATATAGTACAAAAAATCCTTTACAGGATGTTGTAGAAAGCATAAAAAGCGATTTAGACAACCTTAAAAGTAGTCTTTCGTATATGGCCAAAAAAGAAGGTGAAATTGATATTTACAATTTGCCTATTTCTGTTCAAAAATACTTTAATCTTATGAATGAAAAAGGAATAAATAAAAAATATTCTTTCAAAATTTCCAAAGCTCTTTATGATAATTTATATGCTGAAAAACTTAAAGATGAAAGTTATACAATAGAATACTTAAGTGTTTTGTTGTCTCAATTTTTCAAAGTTATAGAACCAACAGAACAAATTGTTGTTTTAACAGGTCCAACTGGTGTAGGCAAAACTACAACAATTGCAAAACTTGCCGCCATAGAGAAATTAAAGAACAAAAAGAAAGTTAGTATAATAACAACAGATACTTATCGTATAGGTGCTGTTGATCAATTACTAACCTACTCAAAGATTATGGAAATACCAATGCAAGTATGTATTACAAAACACGATTTGCAAAAAGCAATAAATGATTTTATTGCATACGACAAAGTTTTTATAGATACAGTAGGTCGTAGCCAAAAAGACATCAAGCGCCTAGAAGAATCTTTTAATTTGTTTAAAGGCCAAAGTGGCATACATATAAGTCTTGTTTTGGCGTTAAATACAAAAGAAGACGATTGTATGGAAATTTATGAGAGGTTTTCTAATTTAAAAATAGATAGTATTTTGTTAACTAAGCTAGATGAAACTAACACACCTGGCACAATGCTAAATTTTGCAGTTAAAACAAAAAAGCCAATTTCTTTTATAAGTTTTGGACAGGACGTTCCAGATGATATTGTAAAAGCAGATCCATTTGGCATTTCTTCATTTATTATTAAAAAAGCAAAAAAAGAGGACGAAAATGAACGATCAAGCTAAAAGGTTAAGAGAATTGGTCGATACAAACAAGAAAAACCAGAAAGTTATAGCAGTTTCAAGTGGCAAAGGTGGTGTAGGAAAAACCAGCATTGTTGCAAATATGGCAGTTGCATTAAGTAATATAAATAAAAAAGTAATTCTATTTGATGGTGATTTGGGACTTGCAAATGTAGATATAGTTTTAGGCATTAAAACAAAGTACAGTATAATAGATGTAATAAATAAGTCAAAAACACTAGAAGAAATAATAGTTGATTATAATACAAATTTAAAAATCATACCAGCTGGCAGTGGCATAGAAGACATATCAAATGTTGCAGAAAATGATTTAATAGAACTATTAGAAAAACTCAATGAATTATCCAACCAAACAGATGTTTTGCTTATAGATACAGGTGCTGGCATATCAAAAAAAGTTATGACATTGCTAAAAAATGCCATAGATATAATAATTGTGGCAACACCTGAGCCTACTTCTATGGCAGATGCTTATGCAACTATAAAAATATTAACTTTAAACTACAATAGAAAGGATATAAAAATGTTCGTAAATATGACAAAAGATAAAAGTGAAGCTCAAAGTGTTTTTAACAACATGAACAATATTTGCGAAAAATTTTTAAATACAAAATTGGAAATGGCAAGTTACTCTATTTTTGATAAAAACTTGCCAAATTCAATTAAAAGCCAAAAGCCACTTATTCTAGACTATCCAGATTCAAGCTTTTCAATTTCTATAAAAAGACTTATAAATTACTTCTTTTCTCAAAATATAAAAATTATTGACAATCCAATTAAAAAGTTCTTTAATAACTTATTTAGGAGGTTATAATGTTTTTTAGTGCTTTTTTAGGTGGACTTTTGTCTTTTATTAGTCCTTGTATTCTGCCATTGATACCAATTTATATATCATATATATCAGGCGTAACCATAAAGGATCTTAAAAATTCTCATGATAAAAATGTTTATCAAAAAACTATATTAAACTCTATAGCATTTGTTATAGGATTTAGCATAATTTTCACACTAATGGGAACCAGTGCAAGCTATATAGGTACTATAATTGTTACTAATAAAATATTATTAGCAAAGATTTCTGGCATTCTAATAATAATATTTGGTATCTTTTATGTACTTAAATTCGATTTTATTTATAAATATTTGCGCATCAATATAAAAGTGAAAAGTGTTAATTTATTTACGTCTTTTATTATCGGAATTTTGTTTGCTCTTGGGTGGAGCCCCTGCGTAGGGCCAATTTTATCATCTATACTTGTTATTGCGGCAAACACAGCAAACCTGTCTAAAGGCGCAATGTTGCTTTTTGTATACTCCTTAGGGCTAGGCATACCATTTATTCTAGCTTCTATATTTATGGGCTTTTTTGTAAAATCATTCAATTTTTTAAGGACAAATTTAGTAACTTATGGTATGAGTGCATTTTTAGTTGTTATTGGGCTTTATATGTTTGTAAATGGCAGATTACCAAGCTTTTGAGCAACAATATAACCAGTTGAAAATGCCGCTTGTATATTAAATCCACCTATTGAGCCCGCAATGTCTAATACTTCACCACAAAAAAATAAACCATTAACAATTTTTGATTGGCATGTTTTTGGATCAACTTCGCTCAAATTTACACCACCTTTTGTGACAAACGCTTTATTAAAACCACATAATTTTACTATAATTTCGTAATTGAATAGCAAACTGAAGATTAAATTCAAATCTTTTTTTGAAATTTCTTCTATATTTCTGATTAGAAAAGGCATTTTTTTTATCAAATTATCAATAAATCGTTTAGGTAAATATTCTTTAATTAAAGGTTTTATTTTTTTAGTTTTAGTTAATTTATTGAGAAATTCCTCTTTTTTTTCGCCTAAAAAATTTATATATACTGCGTCACCATTTTTTACATGACAAGAAATATCTAAAATTACAGGCCCACTTAAACCAAAATGGGTAAATAGTAAATCATTATTAAAAATTTTATTTTTATGTTTTATTTGGACATTTTTTAATGAAATACCATTTAGGTTCTCAAAAAGATTATCTCTTATACAGAATGGAGTTTCGTAAGGTTTTGGTGGTATAATTTTATGTCCAAAAGATCTTGCAAACATATATCCGTCAGCACTTGCACCAAGCTGTTTATAACTCAATCCACCCGTAGCTACAACAATATTTTTTGACTCGTATATGTCATGATCCGTATAAACAATAAAATTAAATTTCTTTTCTATTTTAACTACCTTTTCATTTTCATGAATTTGAATTTTTTTATTCAAAATATATTTTTTTAATGCGTTAACAAAACTGTTTCCTTTTGAACCGCTTAAAAAAACTTTGTTGTTTTCAACTTGCGTTTTAAAGCCAAGCTCATTTATGAAACTTATTAGATCATCTTTAAAAAAAACTTTAAATGCATCCCTAAGAAAATCACCATTTGGAGCATATGATCTTAAAAAATCATTAAAATCGGCAAGATTTGTAAAGTTAATGCGCGAATTACCTGATATTGATAATTTTTTTCCAATTTTTTGTTTATCTATAATAAGTGTATTTTTATCACAAAAACAAGCACAAGCAAGACCGCTTGTGCCACCACCAATAATTATTGATTTATACAAGTGTAATTTTAACGCTATTTTTAATTAAACCAGCCTTAAATGCTTCGTCTAATAAAAGCTGCGACGCTCTAAGACCATCCTCACCCATATCTACGGTAAGTTTATTTACATACATACCTATAAATTGGTCTGCAAGACTTTCTTCCATGCCTCTTGCAAATTCTAAAGCGTACTTTACTGCCTCATTTCTATGTTCAAGGGAGTATAAAATACTTTTTTGTAGTATATCTGAAATTAAATGTTTTTCATCCAAAGATTTTTTTATTGCATTTACACCAAGAGGTAATGGCAACTTTGTTTTTTCAAACCACCATTGCCCTAAATCAAATACATTGAATAGTCCTGCCTCTTTAAATGTAAGTTGTCCTTCATGTATCACAAGACCAGCCTGTGCGTCTCCATTTATTACGTGTTCAAATACTTTATTAAATGGAACAATAAGCGTATTTAAATCTTTTCCAAGTAGTAATTGCAATTCTAAGAATGCACTTGTGTAAACGCCCGGTATTGCAATTTTTGATTTTTTAAGCTCTTCTAAACTCATGGATTTTTTTGCTACAATAATTGGTCCGTATTTAAAGCCCATGCTTGCACCACTTTTTAGTATATCATATTTGTCATCAATAAGCGGATAGACTGCTAAAGAAATAGCGGTAATATCGTAGACTTCATTAATTGCCTTTTCGTTCAAAGTTTGAATATCACTTAAGATCTGCTCAAATTCATATCCATGCGTATCTATTGCATTCTTGTTTAAAGCATAAAACATAAATGCATCATCTGAATCTGGACTGTGTGCTAACGTTAATTTTTTCATTTTACCTCCCTTTTCTCATTATTATAACATAAATATTTTTTTTATCAATTTTTTAAAAATTTTCTTGACTTAAAACTTCGTATTATATAAAATCATTAATACGATGCAAAAGGGATTAGAAAGAATCAAAAAAGCTTATTTGATATTAGATGATAACTTACTAGCAAGGCTTTTGCAATATTTACTCACGAGCGAGGGTTGGTCTGTTGAGTGGGTTGATGATCCTCGTCAAATGAAAGAAGAAATTTTTAATTATAATTTAATTTTAATTGGCAATCATAAAGGTATAACAACAAAAGTAAAGTTAGCTGAGGCTTTCTTAGAAAAGATAAACAGTGGTAATTTAGCACCAGGGTTAGTTAAACCTTCAATACTAATTTTAAAAGATGAATCGGATGTTATACCAAATGGTAGAGATGTTATTGTAATACAGACTCCATCATTCCATAAAGAAATCTTTTCAGCTATTTCAAATATTGATAGTAAATTAAAAACATTGGAAAAAATATCTCTTGAAAATTTTAAAGAAGTCAACTTGGGCGAGTTTTTAAATTCCATAAGAAGCAACCAAAAAATTAGTTTTTGGGTTGGCAATAAACAACTAAAGATAATTATTATCGGAAGTGAGATAAATTTCTTACATTCTGATTTTGATAACTATTATGATATATTTCAATATAATAGTCTCTACGTTTCTCAAGATATAATCGATATATCTGATTTATCAAATATATCTAATGAAAATACACCAAGACTAAGCTTGAAAAGTTTTATTTGGGAAGGCATTAAAAATATTACAAATAAAGATAGCCTCTTGGCGCTACTGCCCAAAGATAGGAATATTATCAATGTAAAAGCACCTTTATATGCTGTAAGAGGAGCGCTACTGCCTGGTAGTAACTTAGATATAGAGTGGCTAATGAATAACTCTGATTTGAGTATCGATAAAATAATGAGACGTTATAATTATGATAATAAAGTTTTGCAAAATATCGTGATTATGTATATGCTGCGTATAATTGATTTATCTTCAGATCAGGATGCTATTGTTAAGTTTGATGTAAAAATTAAAAAAGGGGTTTTACATAAAATCTTGGATAAAATTAGAGGTTTATAAAGATGGCAATATATAAAATTATTGTAACTGGCAGTTTCAATTCAGGAAAAACAGAGTTTATAAAGTGTATTAGCGAAATAGATCCTATTACTACTGACAAACCTGTAACCGAAAACGGTTTAAAAGATATAAAAAACTTTACTACTGTAGCTATAGATTTTGGCACTATAACAATAGATAAAGATATTATAATACATATTTATGCAACACCTGGTCAAGAGCGTTTTAAGTTTATCTATGATATATTAGAAAAAAATGCTCTAGCTTTAATAGTGCTTGGTGATATAACAAATAAAGAATCAATATCAAGTATGTATAAATATTATCGCGAATTTATGAAAATAAAAAGACTTCCTGCTGTGTTTGCTCTTACGAAAAAAGACTTGCCAAATAAAATTGAAAATGAAACTCTTGATCAA
>NZ_JBMFGQ010000042.1:9705-11921 GCF_049977265.1 Desulfurella sp.
GGATCTGTATTTTTTGCAGCGGCAAGACCTGTAGGATCATTAAAGATGCGCATTGATCGGTTTCCTACTAAATCTTTTTGGTAATCGCCTGTTAGTGGTTGATCATATATTGTATTGTGCGCGGGTAAATAACCGTTTTCATCAACCAACACTACAAAAACAAATTTTTTGTTTAGATTTAGTACTTCATCTTCAATTGGTTGAATGAATTTTTTCATGAAATCAGTAAATTTTGTTTTGTATTTTTGAGGGTTTGTATTTTCTATTGGGATATAATTTCTATCCCAGAGTTCTTCTTCGGATATCACACCATCCTTTAGTGCATTTTCTATTGTAGTTTGTATTTTTTCTACAGATGATTTTAAAATTTCATAAATTGATTTAAAAGCATCATCTTCTTCAAAGATAAAACTCATAATACAATCTTGAGGTTCTTTTTTCATGTAGCCTTTTTCTTCTTTTTTCATTTTGGGTGTTAAAAATGAAAGTGTATTTTTAGCTAAAACATCAAAATATGTAGAAAAAAGTGGAGGGTATGGACATACGCTAGTATCAACTGGACCGCCACCTACACCAACTGGGCAAAACATACAAGAGTCTTTTCTAATGTTTATTGTAGCTATCATTTTTGAATTTTCTTGAGTAATAGATACATTGTAATGATTTGCAAATTGGAGGTATTCGTTTAAAGAGTCGAGAGCTTTTTCGATATTAACATCCAGACTATCTTGTGGATTAAATTTTGGCAACAGATTTTTATACATTTGATGCAATACTAACCTTTGTGCAGTTGCTTTCATTGCAGGCACTATTATGGCTTGATTCATTATGCCCAAATCATAAGATGAGCCAACCAAAGATGCCCAAAAAACATGAGCGCCAGTCAATTTTTCAAGGCGTTCTTTTTTCTCTTCTTCGCTCATGACCTACACCTTTATGACATTAATTCTTTTAGTTTTTTTGATGTGTTTTTAATGTCCAAATAAAGCAAACCCAATTTTACATCTGGTTTTGCAAGCACAATTAAAACTGCTTCGCTGCCAGCTGATGTCAATATAATGTAGCCTTTATCACCTTTAACTGTAACCTGCTCAGGTACGCCTTTTTCTAATTCGTCCACTGCACGCTCACCTAATGTTAGCAGTGCAGCTGACATTGCAGCAACTCTGTCTTCATCAAAATTGGATGGCAACTGTGAGCTAATCATTAAACCATCTGAACTCACCAATGCTGAACCTTCAATTTGCGGATTTAATCTTACTAATTCTGCCAATTGAGCATTGAGATCTTCTTCTTTCATTATTAACCTCCAAGGTAATTTTTTAATTTATATAATAATCAATAAAGGATGTCAAGTCATAAAGACAAAACTTTATAATTATTTAATTAGTTAGCATATTATAGTAAATTTTATCTTTAAAATCTCTAAATATGTTTTGTATTGCGTTTTTTATATTTTCTATTTTATTTGATACATACATATTGTTTTTTAAAATCATGCCTGAAAGAATTGCCGGGTTTTTATCTAAAAAAATTTTGTACTCGTTTTTTGAAAATCTCAAAAAACCAATTTCAATTGAGTGCAAATGTTTTATTTGCTTTAAAAAACTCACAAAACTTTCATATTGATTTAAAAATTCACCAAAAAAAGGATCAAAACGAATGCCAATATTGAAACCGGCGTTGTCTAACAATTTTATCGCTTCAATTCTTCTTGTCAGGTTTGATGTAAAATATTCGAATTTTTTTATAGCATTTTGGGGTGCAAGCGAAAAAGCAATTATTGTATTTTTAAAAGGTTTGTGTTGTAATAATTCTTTAACATTGGCTGATTTTGTCCTAATTTCTAATATTGCATTGAGATTTTCAAAAAACTCGGCAAATTTAATATAACTTTTGTCAAAGATACTTAAAGCTATAGGATCAGAGAATGTTCCAAGGTAAAAATACATTGGCCTTTGTTTATCTTTTGAGAGAATTTTTTTTATTTGCTCAAAATAATCTTCTATGTTTTTGAAAATAACAGGATTGAATGTTTTAAAATATCCTTTTAAGAAGCAATATGAACAATCGTATATGCAGTTATAAGATTGAAGAATTGAGTATCCATAAGTATTTTGTGGTGTGTAATGATCTGGAGTTTTCCTTAGAAATTCACCTTTTTTATTTGCATAAATAACTGCGCATTTATCTTTTAGATTGTGAAAAATACCAAC
>NZ_JBMFGQ010000043.1:0-2803 GCF_049977265.1 Desulfurella sp.
GAGATTCTTCGTCGCACGTACTCCTTCAGAATGACAGGCTGGTTCTTTATTGCATCTGCCTTTCAAAACGACAAGGAGGGTTTGTGTGTGGGATTTTTGCTTGTACTAATGGATGTTTTTTGTAATGGCAATTGAAAAAAATGATAAAAAAAGAGGATGTAAAAAGCAACAATGGCACTAAAGAAGCTAAAAATTAGAGACAAGATAGTGGAGCACTGCATCATACAAGGCGGTATGGGCGTGGGTGTAAGCCTGTATCCTCTAGCAAAAGCTGTTTCTAAAAACGGTGGCATAGGTGTGATTTCAAGCGTTGCACTTGACAGATTGCTTTCTAAGAGAAACAACAAGAAATATTCCATATATGAAGCGTGTGAAGAAGAAGTAGCGCTTGCAAAAAATGGCTCAAATTGCATTGGTATTAATATCATGGTGGCGGTGCAAAGGGATTATGAAGCAAGCGTAAGGGGCGCTATTGCTGGCGGAGTGGATTTGATTATCTCCGGAGCTGGTTTGCCAACTGAGCTGCCAAAGATTGCACATAGTAAAGATGTAGCGCTTGTGCCTATTGTGTCAAGTGTCAGAGCGTTTGATATTATTTGCAAACGATGGGAGCGTTTTGGAGCAAGGCCGGATGCAGTTGTAGTAGAAGGTCCATTGGCTGGCGGGCATCTGGGGTTTCGTTTTGCTGATTTAAATAAAGAAGAAAACAGCTTAGAAAATTTGTTTCCACCTGTAAAAGAAAAAGCGCTTAAGTGTGGTGATATACCTGTTATTGTAGCGGGTGGTATTTATACGCACGAAGATATAAAAAAATTTTTGGAAATGGGCGCAGATGGTGTTCAAATGGGCACACGTTTTCTGGCAACATTTGAAAGTAGTGCCGATGAAGCGTACAAAAAGGCAGTCATTAGAGCAGATAAAGATGATATTGTTGTGGCATACAGGCCAGGTTCGCCTTCTGGTTTGCCGTTTCGTGTGATAAAGTCATCTCCTATGTATCAAGAAGCTCTTTTGGCCAAAAGACATCCCAATTGTGATAAAGGTTATTTGCTCAACAAAGAAAATTACTGCCCTGCAATGATTGACAATAAGAATTACTTTTGCATATGCAATGGTTTGCTCTCAAGCGCAGGCTACAACAGCGATAAAGAAAAACCCATTTACACTGTGGGCACTAATGCTTACCGCATTAATAGGCTATTTAGCGTAGAAGAGTTAATGAAGGAGCTTGTTTATGGATAAAGATATAAATGTTGGGATTTTTGGGCTTGGTACTGTGGGTTGCGGTGTTGTAAAAATTTTGCAAGACAACGCTGATGTGATTAAAAAACGTCTCGGATTTGGTATTAATATAAAAAAAGTTTTTTCACATACGTCAAAATGCAAAAATTTACTTTCAAATTACACATACGCAAAAAATTATAAGGAACTGTTGGACGACGATATTGATATTGTGCTGGAGCTTATTGGCGGCACTGATGTGGCGCGCAAGTTTGTACTGGAAGCTATTGAGCACAAAAAACACATAGTAAGCGCAAATAAAGCCCTGCTTGCAAATCATGGCTTTGAGATTTTTTCAAAAGCAACGCAAAATGGTGTTAAGATAGGCTTTGAAGCGTCCGTAGCCGGTGGTGTGCCTATTATAAAAGTCATCACAAGGGATTTAATGGCAAATAACATAAAAAGTATCAAAGCTATTGTAAACGGCACCTGTAACTATATACTAAGCCAGATGTTTGAAACGCATGAGTCGTTTGAAAATATTTTAAACAAGGCAATTAAAGAAGGCTACGCAGAGCGTGATCCTTCGTTTGATATAGATGGGATTGATTCTGCTCAAAAAATGGCAATTTTGGCTGCCATTAGCTTTAATGCAAAAGTTGAAGAAAAAGATGTGTATGTTGAAGGTATAAGAGATATTGATTTTATTGATATAGATTTTGCCAGTCAGCTTGGCTATAGAGTCAAACTGCTCGGCATTGCGAGTATGAATGAAAATAAGCTTTTGGTGCGTGTTGCCCCTTATTTTATAGAAAGTGACAATGTTTTGGCTAAAGTAGATGGTGTTTACAATGCAATAAGTGTTATTTCTGATATGACAGGACAGACTACATATGTGGGAAAAGGCGCAGGAAGTTTGCCTACAGCTTCGTCTGTAGTGGCAGATATTATTGATATAGCAAACGATATCCAATCAGGACAGGTCAAAAGTGCTTTACAAACGGGTATTTTTGATAATGTAGAATTTGTTGATGTAGACAATCTTGAGTCTCATTACTACATAAGATTTAGCGTAGTAGATAGTGTGGGCGTGCTGGGAAATATTGCTTTAGTATTAAGCAAATACAACATAAGCATAAAAAGTGTTGTGCAGATAGGAAAAGGTTCTGATGTGGTACCGCTTTTGGTTTTAACGCACAAAGCCAAAGAAGCAAACATCAAGAAAGCTATAAAAGAGATTGAAAAAGATCACCAGAATATTATTAAGAACGGCACTGTTTTGATTAGAGTTTTGGATTAAGTGCTTTTTATGCGTGGTAAACGTGGGGATTTTTCGGACACTTTAATTGCGTTTGGAGAAAATGACGAAGGCTAAAGCCCTCAGAATGACTAAAGGAAGTTGGCGTAGGGGATCTTCGCTTCGCTTAAGAACGGCGGGAAGGGTTTTGGGTGTAGGGGATTCTTCACACACTCGTGTGAGCTCAGAATAACAAAAGGGAGTCAGTCATCCTGATGCCCTCTCTTAGTCATCCTGAGTGAAACGAAGTCAGTCATCCTGAAGCGCAAGCGAAGGATCTACTTT
>NZ_JBMFGQ010000043.1:2903-11870 GCF_049977265.1 Desulfurella sp.
GTCATCCTGAAGCGCAAGCGAAGGATCTACTTTATGAGGTTCTTCGGGCACTTTTCGTGCCCTCAGAATGACTAAAAATTGAAGCGTAAATCGCAAGTATGTGCGCCAAAAACAGTATTGAAGTATTTGCAAAAAAGGAGCAATAAATGAATAATAAACTATGGTCTGGACGTTTTAGCGCCCAGGAAGATAATTTAATGGAGCAATTTTCAGAAAGTATAAGCTACGATAAGCGTCTTTACAGGTACGATATAGAAGGCAGCATTGCGCATGTTAAGATGCTTGCAAAGCAAGCAATCATTTCACAAGAAGAAGCAGAAAAGATTATTGACGGTTTGCGCAAAATTGAAAGGCAAATTGAAATGGGTGAGTTTGATTTTGACCCACAAGATGAAGATATACATATGGCAATTGAGCGTGCACTTATTAATCTGGTTGGCAAATCTGGCGGCAAACTACATACGGCTCGTTCAAGAAACGATCAGGTGGCATTAGATGAGCGATTGTATCTCAGAAATGTAAGTATTGATATAATAGAAAAACTTGATCAACTACTAAAGAGCTTGCTTTCATTTGCAAAAGAACAAATTGATGTTATAATACCGGGTTTTACACACATGCAGCATGCTCAACCAATTTTGTTTGCTCACTACATAATGGCTTTTTTTGAGAAATTTAAACGCGATAAACAGAGATTCTTAGATACAATAAAACGCATTGATATTATGCCGCTTGGGGCTGGAGCTCTTGCGGGTACAATCTGGCCTATTGACAGGCATTACAGTGCTTCTTTGCTTAATTTTACACAAATATCTAAAAATTCTATTGATGCGGTATCCGATAGAGATTTTATGATAGAATTTTTAAATAATTGCGCGATTTTTGCTATGCACACATCAAGAATGGCTGAAGATTTTATCATTTACGCTTCGCAGGAGTTTTCTTTTATAGAATTGCCTGATGAGTTTTCCACTGGCTCAAGCATAATGCCTCAGAAAAAAAACCCTGATAGCTTGGAGCTAATAAGGGGCAAAACGGGCAGGATATACGGCAATTTATTTGCTCTTTTAACTATTATGAAAGGCTTACCGCTTGCTTATGACCGCGACATGCAAGAAGACAAAGAGGCGCTTTTTGACACGATTGACAATGTTGTATTGATTATAGGTATTTTAACCAAATTAATAGGCAAAATCAAAGTTAACAAAAAAGAAATAGAAAAATCTTTAGATAAAGGCTTTATTACTGCTACAGACTTAGCTGACTATTTGGCTCTTAAGCAAATTCCTTTTAGAGATGCACATGCAAAATCAGGTGCGATTGTAGCTTATGCAATCAGTAAAAACAAGACGCTAAAAGAATTAACGCTTGATGAGTACAAGTCGATTGCCTCACAGATAGAAGAAGATGTTTACGACTTTATTGATTATAGGCGCAGCGTAGATAAAAGAAAATCATACGGCGGCACAGCCAGACAAAATGTATTAGAGCAAATTGAAGAAGAGGAAAAGCTCTTTAGCAACAAACAAAAAGAAACTCACGAAGACTTATGTCCAAGGTGCGGCTATCCTGTAAAAATTTATAAAAATCCATCGTTGACCGTAGATTGCATAATTGAGAAAGAAGGTAAAGTATTGCTTATAAGCAGGAGAAATTATCCTTTTGGGTACAGCTTGCCTGGTGGTTTTGTTGATTATGGTGAAAGCGTTGAACAGGCAGTCATAAGAGAGATGAAAGAAGAAACAAACCTTGAAATTGCAGCGCCAAAACTTTTTGGTGTTTACTCAGCCCCAGACAGAGACCCAAGAAGTCATACGGTAAGCATTGTTTTTTATGCAAAAACTACTTCACATGCAACAGCGGGCGATGATGCAAAAGATTTAGGTTTTTTTGATTTGGATAATTTGCCAGACAAGATCGTATTTGACCATTTAAAAATTTTGAAAGATTATAATGAATTCAGAAAAAAGATACAATACTAAAGGTGAACTGGTTCAGATTATCATAAATGAAAAACTGCTTGATGCTGATAACCCAAAAGTAAAAATAGGCAATCATTATACATATGATATCCTTGTGAAAATTTTAAAAAATAGAAACATAAATAATGTTGATAAATTCTTAAATCCTGCACTATCGCATCTTTATGATCCTTTTTTGCTTAACGATATGGATCTTGCAGTAAAGCGCACTACTGAAGCAATTAAACGCAAAGAGCATATTTGTATTGTAGGCGATTACGACGTAGATGGCATAACTTCATGTTCAATATTGGTAAATTTTTTTAAAGAAATAGGCATAAAAACAAGTTATTATATACCAAAAAGAGAAGATGGGTACGGTTTATCACTTAACGCCATAAAATTTGCAAATCAGAGAGGCGCAAAGCTGGTTATAACGGTTGATAATGGAATCTCCAGCCAGGATGAGATAGAGTTTGCTAAAATACTGGGCATAGATGTTATTATAACGGACCACCATGAGCCAAATATAATACCAGATGCTTATGCGGTAGTTAACCCAAAGATGAAAAATTCCAAATATCCATTCAGAGAATTAGCTGGTGTTGGTGTAGCTTTTAACTTTTTACTCGCCTTAAGAAAAACTTTGCGGGATCTGAACTTTTTTAAAAAAGAACCAAATTTGGCAAATTATTTAGATCTTGTAAGTTTAGGTACGTTGGCTGATGTGGTGCCTCTAATTGATGTCAATAGAGTTTTTGTAAAGTATGGTCTATCAAAAAGTTCTAAAGCGCTTGACAAGCTCAAAGCGGTTTCAAAGATTGCATCTAACCTTAGCGTTTATGATGTAGCCTACAAAATTGCTCCACGCATAAATTCAGCAGGCAGGCTTGCTGATGCAAATTTGGCAATAGATTTGTTTACTACAACGCAAGAAGTCGAAATGTTAAAAATTGCTACATGGCTTGATGAGTTAAACATAAAACGCAAAAGCCTTCAGCAAAAAATCCTACAAGAAGCAAAATCAATGGTTAATAACGCAAGATCTTATGATGCCATTGTGGTAAGTGGTAGGTGGCACAGAGGTGTAATTGGTATAGTAGCTGGCAATTTAGCGCATATTTACAAAAAACCATCAATTGTTATATCAGAAGGTAATTTTGTATGTGTGGGAAGTGGGCGCAGCATAGAGTCTATTAACTTATTTGATGTGATAAAGCGCAATGAAAGACTGCTTGAAAAATTTGGCGGTCATAAGTTAGCAGTTGGTATTACGCTTCAAAAAGAACATATAGAGCCCCTAAGGGAAGCTATAAATAATGAGGTATCAAAGCTTTCAGTCAACTTTTTAAACCAACTGAAGGTTGATTTAGAGTGTGATATAAGATTGTTTCAAACAAATGATTTTTTGGAAAAATTAAGAGAGTTAGAGCCATTTGGCGCAAATAACGAAGAGCCGACTTTTTTGGTGAGGAACGCTGTTTTAAAGGATATACAAAAAAAGCCTTACAGTAGTCTAATTTTTTTTGACTTTAACGGCCAAACAAAAATTTTTTTGAGTTACGAAACAGAAAACTTAAAAATTAACGAACGCTACAGTATAGCATTTTACATATCATTCAATAAAACATACTGCAATTTTACAGTTAGAGATATATTTAAGGAGTAAATATGAGTTTCAGCGAAAACGCAATTGTTGTGCTAAAGTCACGTTATTTAAAGAAAAATGAGCTTGGCGAAGTTATAGAAACACCAGATGAAATGCTCAAACGTGTAAGCAAACATATAGCGCAGCAAGAAAAAGATTTTGACTACTGGTATGAGAAATTTTATGAGCTAATGGCATCTTTAAAATTTTTGCCAAATACGCCTACGCTTGTAAATGCAGGAAATCCGTTGGGTCAACTGTCTGCCTGTTTTGTTTTGCCTGTGGGCGATTCTATGGAAGAGATTTTTGAAGCTGTGAAGCAAACGGCAATTATACACAAAACTGGTGGCGGCACGGGATTTTCTTTTAGCAGGCTAAGACCAAAAGGTGAAGTGGTCCAATCCACAAAAGGTGTGGCATCCGGTCCTGTGTCGTTTATGAGAGTATTTGATTGCGCTACAGAATCTGTTAAACAAGGTGGTGTAAGGCGCGGTGCAAATATGGGCATCTTAAGGGTAGATCACCCCGATATAATGGAGTTTATACACTGCAAAGAGCAGGAAAACGCTATAACGAATTTTAATATAAGCATAGCCATAACTGATGATTTTTTGGAAAAGTTAAAAAATGATGAAGAATATAAGCTTATCAATCCCCGCACAAAACAAGTCGCGCTCAAACTTAAAGCCTCGCTCGTATGGGACGAAATTGCCCAGAGTGCATGGAGAAATGGCGAGCCAGGACTTGTTTTTATAGACAGAATCAATAAACTTCACACATTAAAATACGCAGATATTGAATCCACAAATCCATGCGGAGAGCAGCCGCTTTTACCTTATGAGTCTTGCAATTTGGGCTCTATTAATTTGTCAAAATTTACGCGCGATGGCGAGATTGACTTTGATGATTTAAAAGTGTGCGTGCATACGGCTGTGCGTTTTCTTGACAATGTTATTGATGTAAATAACTATCCCATTGAGCAGATAAAAAATGAAACGCTAAAAAATAGAAAAATTGGACTTGGCATAATGGGCTTTGCGGATATGCTTATAGATTTAAATGTTGCCTACAATAGTCCGCAGGGTATTGAAATTGCAACCAAAGTGATGAGTTTTATACAAAACGAAAGCCATATAGCTTCAAGTAATCTGGCTAAAGAGCGCGGGTGTTTTGAAACCTATGATAAAAGCATTTTTAAAGAACAAAACATGCTAATGCGTAATGCTACAACTACTACCATAGCGCCAACTGGCACCATATCAATGATAGCGGATTGTTCGTCTGGGATTGAGCCGTACTTTACATTAGCCTATTACAAGCAGGTGCTTGACGGCAAAAAATTAAAGTATGTAAACGATAGGTTGCTTGAAAGACTAAAAGCTTTAGGCGCAGACGCAGAATCAATATTGGAAGAGATTATAGCAAACGGTGGTAAGCTTAAAGGTTTAAATTTACCAAAATCATTATCTGGCTTGGACAAAGTTTTTGTTACCTCAATGGATATGGATTACACTGCCCATATTGACATGCAGGCAGCTTTTCAAGCCTACACAGACAATGCTGTATCAAAAACAATCAATATGCCAAATTCCGCTACGATAGATGATGTCAAGCAAGCGTATATTTATTCAATAGAAAAAGGTTTAAAAGGCCTGACTGTGTATAGAGATGGCTCAAGGAGTGTGCAGGTTCTGGTGTCGCAATCAAGCAAAAGTCAGCCTCAATCCATAAAGCGCGGGAATGTTTTGAAAGGTATTACAGAAAAGCTCAAAACTTCTCGCGGTAGCTTGTATGTAACGGTAAATACGCTCAATGATAAGCCTGTCGAAGTATTTGCCAATATAGGCAAATCCGGTGGCGATATATCGGCTTTATCTGAGGCTATCGGCAGGCTTATATCGATTGCTTTACAAAATGGCGTGGATGTTGAAAAAATAGTTGGTACACTTATAAACATTACAGGCGCTCAGCCAATTTGGAATGAAGGTAGGTTGATAAAATCTGTGCCAGATGCCATTGCCCAGGTGCTAAAAGACCATTTTTTGGGAAAAAAAATAGAGAAAAACTATGAAGAATGTCCAGAATGCGGTGGTGTTTTAGAGGAAGTAGAAGGCTGTGCCGTATGTAAAAATTGCGGATATTCAAGGTGTAGCTAAGATGAGTATTGAAAAACAGGTTAATGAACAATTTGAGTTAATAAAAAGAGGCAGCGTTGAAATTATCGAAGAAGAAGAACTAAAACAAAAAATAAAAGAATCTTTACAAACAGGTGCGCCATTAAAGATTAAGGCAGGTTTTGATCCTACCGCAAAAGATTTGCATCTTGGCCATACTGTGCTTATACAAAAATTAAAACATTTTCAAGATTTAGGTCATGAAGTGTATTTTTTAATAGGTGATTTTACAGCCACGATAGGTGATCCTACAGGCAAATCTCAAACACGCCCTGCACTTTCCAGGCAAGAAGTTGAAGAAAATGCAAAAACTTACAAAGAGCAGGTTTTTAAGATTTTAGACAAAGAAAAAACAAAGATCGTATATAACTCTACGTGGTGCGATAAGTTGAATGCAGCCGGTTTGATTGAGCTTGCAGGTTATATGAGTGTTGCAAGGATGCTTGAGCGGGATGATTTTGAAAAAAGGTATAAAAGTGGAAAGCCCATCTCTATAAAAGAATTTTTGTACCCTTTAGTGCAAGGATATGACTCTGTAGCTTTAAAAGCCGATGTAGAGCTTGGCGGCAGTGATCAAAAATTTAACCTTTTAGTAGGCAGAATGCTGCAGGCAAAATTCAATCAAAAACCCCAAAGTGTTCTTATGATGCCTATACTTGAAGGCATAGATGGTAAAAATAAAATGAGTAAGTCTTTGGGTAATTACATTGGACTAAACGAAAACCCAAATGATATTTATGGTAAGGTTATGTCTATATCAGATGAGTTGATGTTTAGGTACTACGATTTGTTGTCAAACAAAAGCATTCAAGAAATTGAAAGTTTTAAAAAACAGATTCAAGAGGGTTCTCTAAACCCAAAAATTGTAAAAGAACAGTTAGCATTAGAAATTGTAGAGCGTTTTTGGCCAGGGAAGTCTGATCTTGCCAGAAAAACTTTTGATGCAATAACGCACAAAGCTACGCCTGAGTCTGTGCAGGAATTAAGATTAAAAATTGATACGCCAACAATTTGGATATGTCACTTGATAAAAAATATAGGCTTTAGTGATTCGACTTCTAAAGCCAAGCGTTTAATCGAGCAAAAAGGCGTATATATTGGCGATAAGGTTTTAGACGATAGTGCCTTGCAAATTAAAAAAGGTGACGATTTTGTATTAAAGGTAGGCAAAAAATTAATAGCAAAAATTATTGTTGAATAGGTGTAAAATGATTTTAACAATTGATGTAGGAAATACCACAACCGCTTTTGGTGTTTTTGAAGGCAATGTATTAACAAACACTTTTCGCATTAGCACGCTAAACAGGACTGATGATGAAGTCACCGTATTGCTGTATGATTTGTTTAAAATTAATGGCTTGAGCTTTAGCATAGAAGGTGCAATTATTAGCTCTGTTGTGCCCTATTTAACACAAAAAATTATCAGCGCAATAGAAAAAATTTTTAGAGTAAAAACAAAAGAAGTAGGCGCTGGTTTAAAAACTGGTGTAAAAATACTTTACGATAACCCAAAAGAAGTTGGTGCGGATAGAATTGTAAATGCACTTGCTGCTTACGAGAAATGTTTAAGCGCTGTTATAGTGGTTGACTTTGGGACAGCTACCACATTTGATTGTGTAAGCGCAAAGTGCGAATATTTAGGTGGAGTTATCGCGCCTGGTGTTAACATATCTATGGAGTGTCTTGCTCAACATACGGCAAAATTACCCAAAATCAGTTTGGAAAGGCCGTTGCAAGTAATTGGTAAAAATACGCAAGAAAGTATGAGAAGCGGTATTTATTTTGGATATATATCAATGGTAGGTGGTATTATCGAAAGGCTAAAATTTGAAATGCAAAAGTCTACAGTTGTATTTACTGGCGGAGATGCTCAAATGTTTATTAAAGAAATTAAAGAGGTAGATTATTTTGAACCAAACCTTACTCTTTATGGTTTAAAAAGCATTTATTATAAAAATGTATGAGATTTGTATATATGGTGCTGGCAGCTGGGGTACAGCTATAGCAAATTTGCTTGCTAAAAAAAATTTGAATGTATGCTTGTGCGCGCGCAATGAGAAGTTTGTAGAAATATTGCAGGCAACTCACAAAAATGATAAATATCTAAAAGACATTCATTTATCAAACAATTTAGTGTTCGATACACCAAAAAACGCTCATATTGGTATTTTTGCTATACCTGTGAAATATTTAAGAGATTTCATAAAAAAATTTTCTATAAATGTAGATATAGCGTTAAGCTTAAGCAAAGGCATAGAAGATGAAACATTTTTGACGCCTTCTGGTATTTTATCTCAAACTATTGGTATTAAAAAAGATCAATTTGCCGTATTATCTGGGCCAAACTTTGCACTTGAAGTGGCGCTGGAATTACCCACTGCTTCAGTTATAGCTTCTTGCAACAAAATGCTTGTTAAAAAACTTCAAGATACGTTTAATACATTTTATTTCAGGATTTATACTTCATCTGATTATATAGGCGTAGAATATTTAGGGGCACTAAAAAATGTTTTGGCAATTGCTTGTGGTATTAGCGATGGTTTAAATTTAGGTCAAAATGCAAGAGCTGCTTTAATTACGCGGGGTATTGCAGAAATTTCAAGAATATACAAATTTTTTGGCGGTAAAAGTAAGACGATGCTAAGCCTTGCTGGAATTGGCGATATTGTACTTACTACAACGGGTAATTTAAGCAGAAACAGAGAGTTTGGTGTTAAGTTGGCTCAAGGTTTGTTGGTTGATGAGATTCTAAGACAAATGAGAGGCATCCCGGAGGGTTTAAACACAGTAATGGCCTGTTTTGCGTTTTCAAAGAAATATTCCATAGAAACGCCCATAATAAATGAGATTTACAATATTATTGCAAACAAAAAAGACCCATTTCAATCAATAACCGCACTAATGACAAGACCTCTGAAGTCAGAGTGAAAGGCGATTCTTCGCCACTTAACCCATCTTTGTCACTTTAGTGCAGAATAAACTGTCATTATAGGATCTTGGATCCTTTCACAGCCACTATGGATTTTGTTTTATATTTAGAGCTTGTATCCTATATTCCCGTAACTCATAATGAGGCAGGCGGTTTAGGTGGGGAGATGACACGCTCTTTAACATTCTGAAGGGCGATAGCCCGAAGAATCTCCTCACTTAAAAGTGGTGCTAGGTAGATCCTTCGCTTGCGCTT
>NZ_JBMFGQ010000044.1:0-10819 GCF_049977265.1 Desulfurella sp.
CTACATCGCATAAGCTTGAGTCTTTCGAGTGCAATTGCTCCAAGATGGGCTATTGCATCTATTGCAACTGTCTGGTCTATTGTTACGGGTTTGTTTAGTTGTTTTAATTTTATAGCAATTACACCGAAAATACCATTTGTTGTAATCATTGGTATATAAAGTGCAGTGGCATTTGAAATCGTATCTGTTCCAAAACCAGCATTTTTTTTGTTTATAAATGACCAGTTAGCTATACCTAAAGTTTCTGAGTTAATTTCAAAATCTTTAGTTTTTGCTCCAACCTTTAATTTACTGTTTTCATCAGCAATAAATATAGCAGCTTCAACATTAAATAACTTTTTTATGTGGTTTATCAAAATAGATAAAACCTGTTCTTTTGTGCTTGCCATAACAAGATTATTGCTTAACTCATATAAACTCAATTCTCTAAGCTGGCTTTCTTTTAACAGATTTACCTTAGTTTTAAGCTTTGTTGCAAGTACAGAAATAAAAACAATAACGACAACATAAACCAAAAAAGAAATTAAATAGTTAAAATTTGAAATATAAAATGTATATTGTGGCGGTATGAAAAAAAAATCAAATACTAAAACACTAATAACTATTGAAACAATCACTGCAGGTATTTCAAAAATTAAAGCATTTAATACTAAAGCAGCTAAAAATATAGACATCAAACTTGAGTGATTTAAGTGATTTTTTAAAATCAAACTTAGCAGTGTAACAGCACCAATGTTTATAGTAGAATATAAATAGTCTTTTATGTTTTTAATGCCATACTTTTTCTTTTTTAAAAATTCTTGAGATTTTTTATCTTTTGGGGCAATCAAATACACATCAATAAATTCAGTTTGCGTAATTAATTTTTCTGGTATAGTTGGCGAAAACAAACTAAATTTACGTGGCTTGCCTATAACAATTTTTGTAACATTTTGAGATTTGGCATAATTTACTATTTCTGTTGTTATGTCATCTCCTTTAATCCAAACAATCTGACCACCCAAACTTCTTACTAAATCAAAAGCCTTATTTAACCATGCCTTTTCTTGATCTGTAAAGTTTTGATTTTTTTGCGTTTCAACGTGAACTGCTATCCATTGAGCATCTATTTCTGTTGCAAATCTATATGTAGCTCTAACAAGCTGTTCTGCATAAGGACTTGCAAATATCCCAACAAGTACTTTTTCTTTGACTGCCCAAGGTCCTGCTATAGCGTGTTGCTTCATGTAAGAGCGCATTTTCCCGTCAACACTATCTGCCACAATCCTTAAAGCAATTTGCCTTAATGCAAGCAAGTTACCTGATCTAAAATATTTCCCAACGGCTGCTTGAGCCATATCCCTTACATAAACTTTGCCTTCGTGAAGTCTTTTTAATAGTTCTTCCGGTGTTAAATCCACAAGCTTTATCTCGCTTGCTTGCTCTATAAATTTATCTGGCACTGTTTCCTTGATGGCTATATTTGTTATTTGATAGACCAAATCATTTAGACTTTCTATATGCTGAACATTTAGAGCAGTATATACATCTATACCGGCATTTAAAATTTCTTCTACATCTTGATAGCGCTTTACATTTTTAAAATCAGGTGGATTTGTATGGGCAAGCTCATCAATTATTACTAATTGGGGCTTGCGCTGTATAATTTTTTCAAAATTGACTTCTTTTAGTTTAAGACCTTTGTAATCAACAATTAAAGGCTCTATAACCTCAAGACCTTCAAGAAGCTTTTCAGTTTCAACCCTTCCATGCGTTTCTGCATATCCTACTACAACATCTATACCTTCTTTTTTTCTTAAATGAGCATCTGAAAGCATTGTGTAGGTTTTACCAACGCCTGGCGCATACCCTAAATATATGGTAAGTTTTCCTTTTTTTTGCTCAGATGCTTCCTGTTGCTTTGCAATTTCTAATAATTCTTCTGGAGACGGTCTTTTTATATCATTTTCCTGCATAGTCTTTTTCCATTTTTATTAATGCTAAATTCAGTTCTAAAACATTAACCCTATCATGACCCAAAAAACCCAATTGCCTTTTTTTGATATGTTTTGAAACTAATGATTTTAAAACATTCTGCGGTATGTGAGTATACATAGATATTCTAGGAATTTGAGAATAAGCAGCCTGAGGTGTAATATCAGGGTCCAACCCACTCCCAGAATCCAGCACCAGAGATGATGGTATTTGCCCTTTGAAGTCATTTTTTCTTAAATAAGCTATTCTTTCTTCAACACGTTTAACAAGTATCTGGTTTGTTGGACCAAGATTTGATCCACCACTACTCAAAGCATTGTATGGAAAATCATCAGTTGAAGATGGTCTTGACCAGAAAAGACCTGGGTTTTGAAATGGTTGACCTATAAGTTTTGAGCCTACAGGTTTATTTTCAATATATATAAGACTTCCATTGACCTGGCTTTTAAATACAAGCTGACCAATGCCTGTAACGATTAAAGGATATATAACACCGGTTATTATAAATAAAAATGCAAAGACTATAAGGCCACTTTTTAAATTTTTCATATCATACACCTCAATGTATTATGCTTAGAATTACATAAATCAATTTTATAGCTAAAAACGGTAATACTAAGCCACCACCACCATATATAAGCAGATTATATATCAGTAATTTTTCTGCTGGCATAGGTTTATACCAGACACCTTTTAATGCAAGTGGTGTAAGTAAAGGAATTATAATGGCATTAAATATAACAGCAGACAAAATTGCAAGATATGGATTAGCCAAATGCAAAATATTCAATACATTAAGCTGTGGGTATATTGCAACTACAGCAGCTGGTATAATTACAAAATACTTAGCTATATCATTTGAAATACTGAATGTAGTTAAAGCTCCTCTTGTCATCAAGATATGTTTTCCTATATCTACTATGTCTAATAGTTTTGTAGGGTTCGAATCTAAATCAATAACATTTGCAGCTTCACGTGCTGCTTGCGTACCTGTATTCATTGCAACAGCAACATCAGCCTGGGCCAAGGCAGGAGCATCGTTTGTACCATCGCCAGTCATCGCAACCATCAAACCCTGAGATTGATACTCTCTAACAAGTCTTAATTTATCTTCTGGCTTTGCTTCAGCTAAAAAATCATCAACACCCGCTTCTGCTGCAATTGTAGCTGCTGTAAGTGGATTATCACCAGTTATCATAACGGTTTTTATACCCATTTTTCTAAGCTGGGCAAATCGCTCTTTAATACCTTTTTTTAGAATATCTTTTAAATTTACAACGCCTACTATATCATTATCTAAAGTAACAACAAGAGGCGTCGCACCCTGCTTTGATACTTTTTCAACAACAGATTCCAGATTGTCAGGAATTGTACCGCCATTTTCCAGTATGTAAGCTTTTATTGATTCATAAGCACCTTTTCTATACTTGTGATTTTCAATATCTACACCACTCATTTTTGTACTTGCACTGAATGGTATGATTTTTGTTTCTTGTGAAAGCGACTGGGCTCTTAAGTTATATTTTCTTTTTGCCAATACAACTATGCTTCTGCCTTCCGGTGTTTCATCACCAATAGAAGCATAAAGCGATATTTTGGCGCATTCTTCTTCTGTGTGGTTGCCAACAGGTATAAATTCTGCTGCTTGTCTGTTGCCAAGTGTAATTGTTCCAGTTTTGTCTAACAAAAGCACATTTACATCTCCAGCAGCTTCAACAGCTTTGCCGGATAATGCCACTACATTTTTTCTAAATAACCTATCCATACCAGCAATACCAATTGCAGGCAAAAGAGCTGCAATTGTTGTTGGCGCAAGACATACAAATAATGCAATCAACACCACAAATGAAACAGGCTCTCCATGTCCTGAAGTATTAACAGCATATGTTGACAAAGCCCTGAGATTAATAACAACAAGCAAAAATACAACGGTCAATGATGCAAGCAATACTTCAAGTGCAATTTCATTTGGCGTTTTTCTGCGTTTTGCACCTTCTACCATTGTAATCATTCTATCCAAAAATGTCTCGCCGGGATTGGTGGTTATCTTTACTATAATAGAATTTGCAACTACTTTTGTACCACCTGTTACAGCACTTCTATCTCCGCCTGCTTCTCTTATAACCGGTGCAGATTCACCAGTTACAGCAGACTCATTAACAAGTGCTGCACCAGCTACTATTTCGCCATCACTTGGTATTAACTCATTTTCCTTTACCAGTACTAAATCATTTTTTTTGAGTTGCGTAGAGGGTGTATCTGTGTATTCACTGTCAAATTTTGCTTCTTTCAGTTTATGGGCTGTAATCTGAGTTTTAGTTTTTTTCAAAGACTCTGCGCGCGCTTTACCTCTGCTTTCTGATAGGCTTTCTGCAAAATTTGAAAAAATAACCGTAAACCATAACCACAAAGAAACCCATCCTGTAAACCAGTAGGATCCACTTCTTAAACCTGAAATTTCTAGTATAAATTCTATTGTTGTTAAAATACTGCCAATTTCTACAGCCAGCATTACAAGGTTGGATTTTAACTCCATAGGGTTTAATTTTTTTAAAGCATTTATCAGTGCAGTTTTTATTAATTCTGGGTTGTATATTGATGTAGTTTTCTTTTGTTCCATATTATGCACCTCTTAACATTAAAATATTTTCCAAAAATGGACCTAATGCCAAAGCTGAAAAAAAAGTTAAAGCACCCACGATCAATATTACAAGAATAAGCCATACCATAAAAGGCACTTTATCTGTAGGAAGTGTGCCAACGCTTGGCGGAGTATATTTCTTCTGTGCCAGAGTACCACTCATATATATAATTGCAACTGCTGGTATGTACCTGCCAATAAGCATAGCAATTGCTGTTGTGATATTATAAAAATACGTATCTGCATTTAATCCTGCAAAAGCGCTTCCATTGTTGTTTGCAGTAGATGCAAAAGCGTATAGTATCTCACTTAAACCATGTGGACCAGGGTTTAGGATTGAGCTTACACCGGCTTTTGTAATAAAAGCAATAGTTGTAAAAATAAGTACCAATATACCGGATGTTAGTGCAGTAATTATTGCCATCCACATTTCTTTTACTTCTATCTTTTTACCTAGAAACTCCGGAGTGCGCCCAATCATCAAACCAGCCACAAAAACTGCTATAATGATAAAAGCTGTCATAGTGTAAAGACCGGAGCCAACACCTCCAAAAACAACTTCGCTTAACAGCATAAGTACAGTCGGTACCATTCCAGATATAGGTAAAAGCGAATCGTGCATTGCATCAACAGCACCACACGCTACAGCTGTCGTTGTAGTTACAAACAAAGATGTGCCACCTACGCCAAACCCCACTTCTTGACCTTCAATATAGTGGCCTGTAACACCAAGACGTGATATTAGGGGATCATTTCCTAAAGAAGAAGTGTATTCTATACCCAAAAAAACAACAAACATTGTTAACATAACAAGGTAAATTGCCCAACCTTGCTTTTTATTTTTTATCATAGATCCAAAAGTGTATGTTAAAGCAGCAGGTATTAAAATAATTAAAAAAGCTTCAAAAAAATTTGTGAAACCGTTTGGGTTTTCAAAAGGATGTGCAGAATTTGCACCAAAAAAACCGCCTCCATTTGTTCCAAGTAGCTTAATAGCTTCTTGCGATGCAACAGGACCCATTGGCAATACCTGGTTGCTTATGACTTTGCCTGCATTAATGTAGGGTTCTAACAAATGGACTGTTTTATAGCTGCTAAAGTTTTGTATAACACCCTGACTCATTAAAATAATAGCAGCTATTATTGATAAAGGCAGTAAAATATAAAGAGTTGTCCTTACTGAGTCTACCCAGAAATTGCCAAGATTTGTCGTTTGTTTTCTTGCAAAACCTCTTATCAAAGCCAGCAAAACAACTATGCCAGTAACAGCTGAAAGAAAATTTTGCACTGCAAGACCCAGCATTTGAGTGAAGTAGCTTGCTGTATTTTCTCCAGAATAGGCCTGCCAGTTTGTATTTGTTATAAAACTCACAGCTGTATTAAATGCTAAATCTAGATTAAATCCTTTAAAATGTTGGGGATTTAAAGGTAAAAATTGTTGTAAAACTAAAATTAAAAATAGAACTACAAAACCTATAGCGTTGAAAATCAACATAGAAATTGCAAATTCTTTCCAATTCATCTCGTAGGTTTCGTCAATATTGGCAATTTTATAAATGAAAATCTCCATTGGTCTAAAAACTACCGATAATACAGTTTTTTCTCCATTGAATACATTTGCCATGTAAGAGCCTAATGGTTTTACCAGAAAGCTTAAAAGCACAATAAAAACTAAAAACTGTATAATGTCACTAATGTGCATAATTCCTCCTTTTAAAAATTTCAAATAGATATACTAATATCAAAGTAGTGCAAATTTAAAAGGCGTGTATAAATAACCTTCTTTTTGAAGGTTTTTAAAAATAAACATAAATCACCCCATAAAAGTCTACGAGGTTAGCTGACGGGCTTGAGCTTATGAGTGCTCTATCCTCATAAATAAGGAATTCGCCCCATTTAAATTGGGTCCCCCGCGCTTTGCAAATAGCAAAGCTTCGACTATTTGTATTCCTTTTAACATTTATTTTTCAAAAAGTCAAGCATAAAATTTTCTATAAAAAGCTCTGTAAAACTACAATTGACTTTTAAATAAAAAATATTAATATAAACATAATGAAAAAATTATTTATTTGAAGATTAATAATGAATTTTCGCAAAGAGGCAAATCATTGTTTAAAAATCAATCTCATAGTCTTTTTCCTCTTGTAATTTCAAGTGGTGCATTTTTTTTAAGCTATTATACAAGATTAATGTGGAGCATCCTGTCCGTATATATGCCATTAAAACCTACAATAACCCAGGATGGTCATATTTTCGCACTGTATTTTTTTGGATATGTAGCTGTCCAAGTACCTGCTGGTTTTGTATCAGACAGATTTGATTGTGGCAAAATTATTTCTTTATCTTTAATTTTATTATCAATAATAACTTTTTTTTCTGGTGTAGCAACAAATATTTATCAAGAGTATGTACTTAGCCTGCTGATGGGCTTTTCAGCAGGTTGGATTTATCCAGCATCACTAAAAATCATCGAATACTATTACAAAGACAATAGATCAATTTTTATGGGCTATTACAGTATAGCATGGCCATTAGCTATTGTCTTATCAGGAATAGTATTGCCCGTTTTATCAGTAACATTAGGATGGCGTTTTGGTTATTATTCTTCTGCAATCCTATGCGCTATAGTTGGTATTTTATCTTTCGGTCTTAAAAGCTATAAAACTTCAAACAAAATGAATTTGAAAATAATAAAAAACAAAAATGTTTTACTAATTTCTTTTGGCGGGTTGTTATTTTTTGCTTCATACTGGAGCATTACGCTTTATGCTTATAAATACTTTTTAGGTATAGGCATCAATAAGGTAACGGCTGGCATTATGTTTTCAAGTATGGCTGTAGCAGGTTTTTTTTCATCGCCAGTTTCAGGTTTTATTATAAAAAAAATTGGCATTAGTCGCACAATTTTTTTGTCCTTTTTTTCTTATGCTCTGTTTACATTGTTTCTTGCTATTATAAAAATAGAATTTATTTTATTTTTAATAGCTTTTGGAATGGGTTTTGCACGATTTATAATAACACCTGTAAATAACGATTTACTAATGCGCATAGGCAAACAAGATGCAGGTGCTGTATCGGGTTTTTCAAATATGTTCTGGCAAACAAGTGGTATATTTAGCCCTTTGCTTGCATCTTTTATCATAAGCAAATTCGGTTTTTCTATCCTATGGGTTACATTGTGTGCAATTATTCTTATCGCAAGTGCTTTTTATTTAAAAATAAAAACATAAAACCGACATTACTTTTAAAGTAATGTCGGTTTATTTTTACAGGGGTTTGTTGCCTTTAACAATTGGAATTTCAGGGTTCCTTGAAGCGCTTACCATAGAACCATTATAAACCCAAACAAGTTTATCATTAAAGAGGGCATTTGCTACAAACCACAAACCACTACCCAATCTAGCTGTATTACAATAAGATATAATGGGTTTATTTAAATTTATACCATCTTTTTTGAACATCTCTTCAATTTGTGTTTTCGGTTTCAAAATATAATAATTATCAACTTTCTCCATATAATTACTTGCTGGAAAATCGATAGCGCCCTTGATATGACCATGTTTTGCAAGTCTTTTATCGCTAATTAGTGCTCCAGTATATTGATCAAGTGGTCTTGCATCTACAATCTGAATTTTATTCAAGTTATTTACAGCCCATATTACAAAATTACTAAAGCAATATGCATTTGTATTATTGTGCTTAATTACAAAATGTGTCGGAGGTAGCTTGGTTTCTGTTTTTTGAATCGGTCTTTTTTCATCAACCCACTTTTGATAACCTCCATTCATATAATACACATTTTTTACACCTGCCCAATAAAGCGCAAGCATAACTCTTGTTGCATTAGTTAAGAAAAATGCTGCCTTTTTGCCACCTGCATAAACTATGACTGTATCATCTGGTTTAATTCCCAATTTTGATAACGCTATCTCGATTTGAGTATTTGAAGCTATACTTCTAGCTTTAACACCTGGAAATCTCATTGCAAATAAATCACCTGTGGAAGGTAAGCTTATTGCACCTTTTACATGTGATTCGAGATAGAATTTATAATCTCTTGCATCTACGATAACAACATTTTTCTTACCAATCATGGATGCTACCTCAGATGTAGAAAGAATACCAACTTTTGCCAGTGCCAAATTAAATCCTGCCAGCGTTAAAATGCTGACAATAAGTAAGATACGTTTTAACATACAAAACCTCCTTGCATTTAATAGTAATATAATTAAGTCATTATATTATTGAATTACTATTATTTTTTTATTACAAATAAAATTTAATAATATTTCTGGATTTTTTGATAATAATATTTTATAGAAAAACAGCTAATTAGAATAAATTAATTTTAAATGCAATTTTCCTTCTATTTTACATAAGCATAATTATAAATAGTCTACAACAAAAAAAACAAAAAATTATTTTTACATACAACCAAATATTTAAAGTAGTATAAATACTTACAAATCAATACAAAATAAATAGCTTGACATTGTGCTTTAAATTCAATAAAACATCACTATGAAAAAAGTAATTATTGCACTTGTACTATTGAGTTTGGTTGTTGCAAGCTGTGGTAGAAAAACGGACATAGCACCACCAAGCTCTATTGCAAAAATAGGAGTTATAAAGTGAGAGATTGCATTGTTATAGGTAGTGGCGTAGCAGGACTTAGAGCTGCAATTGAGCTGAAAAGACTTGGCGTTGATGTGGCAATATTTACAAAAGATAAAGCCAGTGAATCAAACACAAACTATGCTCAAGGTGGCATAGCAGTTTGCTTATCGAAAAACGATAATTTTGATTTACACATTAAAGATACACTTATTGCTGGAGCTGGTTTATGCAATAAAAAAAGCGTTGAAATTCTGGTTAAAGAAGGACCAGATAAAGTAAAAGAGCTAATAGATTGGGGTTGTCAATTTGATAAAAACGAAAACGGCGAGTTAAATTTTACAAAAGAAGCTGCCCATAGTGTAAACAGGATACTGCACGCAAATGGTGATGCAACAGGTGCAGAAATAGAAAGAACGCTTCTTAATAAAGCCCAAAAAGAAAGCATTGAAATTAATGAGCATTATCGTTTGATAGATTTACTTGTTGAAAACAAAAGAGTTATTGGTGCAAAGTTTCACAACCTAAAAGAAAACACACTTAACTACATATATGCAAAATCCGTAGTTTTAGCAACAGGTGGTTACGCTGCAATTTACAATCATACCACAAATCCTTCATTAACGACAGGTGATGGTATAGCAAGCGCATTTTTAGCCGGGTGCACTTTGGAAGATATGGAGTTTGTACAGTTTCATCCAACAGCGCTAAACTACAAAAAAGCTCCGTCTTTTTTATTATCCGAATCAATGCGTGGCGAAGGTGCAATATTAATAAATGATAAAGGTGAGCGTTTCATGGAAAAATACAGCAAACAGCTAGAGTTAGCCCCAAGAGATATTGTAGCAAGAAGCATCTTTTCTGAGATGCAAAATAACCTAAAAGATCATGTATATCTAGATATATCACACCTTGATAGCGAGTTTGTAAAAAAACGATTTCCCACAATTTATCACGAATGTCTAAAATATGGTCTTGATATAACAAAAGAACCCATTCCTGTATCACCTGCTGCTCATTATACAATGGGTGGGGTAAAAACAGATGTCGATTGTAAAACAAATATAAGTGGCCTTTTTGCATGTGGTGAGTGTGCCTGCAATGGTGTACATGGAGCAAATCGCCTGGCAAGCAACTCCATGCTTGAAGGTTTGGTTTATGGCACCAGGGCAGCTTTATCAGCCAAAGCTTATTTGAAAGGCAATAAGAACTCTAATCCAAAAAACGATGAATCCATAAAGTTACAAGAATCGGCAAAAAATTTTCAAACAAAAATACAAAATTTAAAAGATAGAATTTTTAAAGAACTTGGAATTGTAAGAAGACTCTCAAGCGTAACAGATTTATTTGAATGCAGTCTATCAAGTTTTCAAACGACCAAAGATAGCAGCAGTGTAGATATAGATTATAGAAACCTTCTTGTTATTGCCATACTTATATCGCGCAGTTGTCTTGAGAGAAAAAACTCAGTTGGAGCTCACTATTGCATTGATACACCATGGCCTCCAACAGATAAATCTCATGTAAGTTTAAATATAAAAGATTTAGAAAAATGGATTTAGAGGAAATTATTGGGTATAAATTTAAAAA
>NZ_JBMFGQ010000045.1:0-10601 GCF_049977265.1 Desulfurella sp.
AAAAGAAGTAGAAATTGCAAAAAAAGGTGAGATGCTCGAATTCTTTTTTATATAGCTGCATTTAGAAATATTTGATATTTTTGTAATTTAATATCTTATTGTTAGTCTTTTATTAAATCATTAAAGTTGCAAAAATTTGTATTATAGTTAATATATTCTTGTAATGTAAAGGTGCGAATTTTACATTGTTTGTGTCAAATTTACTTAGTATATGAGGTTTAGAGAAATGATAATCTTTATATTTAATTTCTATGAAAAGGAAAGAGAATGAGAATAGCTACGTGGAATGTAAATTCGGTTAGGGTAAGGTTGGACCAAATTCTGGATTGGTTAAAGCATGAAGATATAGATGTTTTAGGTATGCAAGAAATAAAAGCTCCTGATGACAAGTTTCCTTATAACAACTTCAGAGATTTAGGTTATGAAGTTGAGAGTTTTGGAGAGGTGGGTTTTAATGGGGTTGCAATTGCATCGAGGCTGCCAATGAAAAATGTTAAAAAGGGTTTTCCGCTTGACGCAAGAGATCAAAAACGTATGATAAGTTGTGAAATAAACAATATAAGAATAATTAACGTATATGTTCCAAATGGCAAGCAAGTCGGAACAGCCGATTATTATTACAAGCTTGATTATCTGGCTAAATTAAAAGAATATTTATTTGCATTACTTAAAGATACAAGAAAAATAGTGCTTATGGGTGATTTAAATGTTGCATTATCAGACTTAGATGTTTATAATGGTGAGCAGATGAGTGAGCAAATCGGTTTTACGCTCTCAGAAAGAAATGCATTGCAAGCTATACTGGATGAAAACGGTTTTATTGATGTGTGTCGCGAGTTTCACAGAAATGAAAAAATATTTAGTTTTTGGGATTATAGAGCCAACTCATTTTTAAGAAACAAAGGCATGAGGGTAGATTATATTTTAGTTACAAAAGAAGTTTATCAGTGGACCGTTTTGTGCGATATAGACCAGAAAGAACGTGCAAAACGTGGCTCATCCGATCATGCTCCAATGTTTGCACAAATTAGTTATATGGGCGGTGATTCATGAACTATCAGGATATCCCACTAAAATTATCTGAATTTTGGAAATCAAAAGGTTGTGTAATTTTGCAACCATACGATATTGAAGCAGGTGCAGGCACATTTCATCCTGCTACAGTATTAAAATCGCTTGGCGATAAGCCCTGGAGTGTAGCCTATACTGCGCCCTCAAGAAGGCCAACCGATGGCAGGTATGGTGAAAATCCCAATAGACTCCAACATTACTACCAATATCAAGTAATTATTAAACCCTCCCCAGAAAACATTCAACAAATGTATCTTGAAAGTTTGGAGTTTTTAGGTATATCTATAAAAAAACATGATATTCGCTTCGTAGAAGACAATTGGGAATCTCCCACGCTAGGCGCGTGGGGACTTGGCTGGGAAGTATGGCTTGATGGCATGGAAGTTACACAGTTTACATATTTTCAGCAAATTGGTGGTGTGGACTTAAAATTAATTCCTGTTGAGATAACATATGGCACAGAACGATTGGGGATGTATATACAAGGCGTAGAAAACGTTTTTGATATGAAATTTAACGATCATTTAACTTATGGCGACATTCATAAACATGATGAATGGGAGTATTCTACATATAATTTTGAGGTAGCCGATACAAAAATGCTTTATGATCTTTTTACTATGTATGAAGCCGAATCAAATAGGTGTACACAAGCAAAACTTATCAGGCCCGCTTACGATTACTGTATAAAATGCTCTCACGTGTTTAACTTGCTTGACGCAAGAAGCGCAATTAGCGTTTCAGAACGCACAAACTACATAAAAAGAGTTAGAGATTTAGCTGTTAATATTGCAAAAACCTACGTGGGAGAAAGCCAATGAGGGTATTGTTTGAACTTTTAACAGAGGAATTGCCAGCAAAAGAATTGTTATATATTGAAGATGAAAATTTATTGAATATTTTGAGTAAGCATAACATTGAGTATGAAAATCCTAAAATATACTATACACCAAGGCGTATTGCTGTAGAATTTGATTGTTTAGAGTTTACAAAGCAAACCAACCAAAAAGTATCAGGTCCGCCAAAAAGTGTATGTTTTGACAACAACAACCAGCCGACAAAAGCGCTGATTAGTTTTTTGGAAAAAAATAACGCCAATTTAGATGAATGTTTCTTTGAAGATACAAAAAAAGGTACATATGTTGGTGTTTTTGTAAAATCTCAAAGTAATCCTGTTAAAGAACTTTTGTGCACTGTTTTTAGCGAATTTTTAAACTCGATCCCATTTAGCAAACAAATGCGCTGGGGTAGTGGGGAATATTTATTTTTAAGACCTGTGCATAACGTACTTTTAATGGTAGATAATAATGTTGTAGAATGTACAATGTTTGGAAAACAAAGTGTTTCTTATACTTTTGGCCATAGATTTTTATCTGAAGGTAAAATAAATTTATTGAATAAAAATTACAAAGAAGAGCTAAAAAGGTATTTTGTTATAGTGGACCAAAAGGAACGTGAGAGAATAATCAAAGATTCTCTAAAAAATATGTCTAGCGAAAAAAAACAATATATTATTGATGAAGATCTTTTAAAAGAAGTTGTTAATTTGGTGGAGTACCCTAATTGTCTGGAAGGTTCTTTTGAAGAAGAATTTTTAGAATTGCCTCAAGCAGTCTTAATTAGTTCTATGAAGGCAAACCAAAAGTATTTTTTTTCATTAGAAAATGGCAAATTAACAAATCGATTTTGCGTTGTGTCAAATATATTCACAGATGATGATACAATTATAATAAGGGGCAATGAGCGTGTGCTAAGGGCTCGTTTTAGAGACGCTGTGTTTTTTTACCAGGAGGATTTAAAAGTTAAGCTTGAAACCCTGGTGGACAAACTAAAAACCATGCTTTTTCACAAAAAACTCGGCACAATGTATGAGCGCACTATGCGCCTTGTAGATTTAAGCGCATATATTGCGGAATTGCTTAATGCACAGGTAAATCCAGTTAAGCGCGCAGCCTATTTATCAAAAGCGGATCTTCTAACACATATGGTGTATGAGTTTCCAGAAGTTCAAGGCGTAATGGGTAGCATTTATGCAAAAAAGCACTTTGAAGATGATCTTGTAAGCCAGTGTATTTATGAGCAATATTTACCTAAAGATGAAATATTTCCTCAAACAAAAGAAGGCATTGCTCTGTCTTTGGCGGATAAATTTGATTTAATAGCAGGCGGTATGATAGCCGATTTAAAGCCAACAGGTAACAAAGACCCCTATGCTTTGCGCCGTGCTGCACTTTCAATAATAAAAATTGCAATTCATTCCAAACTTAATTTTGATATAACAGATATTATAAATTTTACTTTATTGCTTTACAAAAAACAAGGCATAGCTTTCGATAAGCAAATTTTTGATACTATACTTGAATTTATAAAAGTTCGATTTATTAATACATTTGAAGAGCATGTTGAAATTGTAAAATCTGTTGTTGAGGTTAACTTTAACGATATTTACAAATCGTTGTTGAAGATTGAGGCAATGAAAACTTTTTACAGCGAAAGCGATGAGCAAACATTGTTTAGTGTTAAAAGAGTATTTAACATTGTGCCTGATGAATTCGATAAAATTGATATAGACGAATCCTTATTTGCTAGCAGCGAGGAAACAGAATTTTTCTATTATGTAAGTGGTTTAAGAGAAAATCTAAAGCAGTTTTTACAAAACAAAGACTATTTGTCATACTTAAGAAACCTTGTAAATAAAAGCATTGTATCGAGTTTTTTTGACAAAGTGCTTATTATGGACAAAGATGAAAAAATCAAAAATAATAGGCTTTCTCTGTTAAACAATTACAAACAACTAGTATTAAAAGTAGCTAATTTTAAATATTTAAGTATTTGAAGGTGTGTATATGATTAGATTAAAAGATACTTTAGGTTTAACGTTTAACGATGTGCTTCTTCTGCCAAGAAAATCAAGTATTTTACCCAACGAAGTTGACACAAGTATTAGCCTAACCAATAGGTATATGTTAAAGATCCCCATTATTTCTGCTGCAATGGATACTGTTACTGAGTATAGAATGGCAATAGGTATGTCAAGAAATGGGGGTTTGGGTGTTATACATAAAAACATGACTATAGCAGAACAGGTTAAGCAGATTGTAAGGGTTAAAAAAAGTGAAAGCGGAATGATAACAGACCCGATTGTTATTCATCCAGAAGCTACGATAAATGATTGCCTTAATTTGATGCGTAACTATCATATATCTGGTATTCCAGTTACTGATAATAATAATACGCTCGTTGGCATTATAACTAATAGAGACTTAAGATTTGAGACAGATTATTCAAGAAAAGTAAAAGACGTAATGACCGTAAAAAGTTTGGTTGTAGCGCCAGAAGGCACAACACTTAAAGAAGCCATTGAATATTTAAAAGCAAACAAGATTGAGAAATTACCCATAGTGGATAAAAATTTTAAACTCAAAGGTTTAATTACCATAAAGGATATAATAAAAAAAGAAGAGTACCCAGATGCTACAAAAGATTCAAAGGGTCGGTTGGTTGTAGCGGCAAGCGTTGGTACAAAAGACGGTGATGTTAGAGCAAAAGCGTTGCTTGAAGCAGGTGCCGATATTATTGTATTAGACTCTGCTCATGGTCATTCTGTAAAAGTATTAAAAACCATTGAGAAGATAAAATCCAAGTTTGATTGTTGTATAGTTGGGGGCAATGTAGCAACGCGTGAGGGTACACGAAGCCTTATAGAAGCAGGTGCTGATATTGTAAAAGTGGGCATTGGCCCAGGTTCAATTTGTACGACACGTATTATTGCTGGCGTTGGTGTACCGCAGATTACAGCAATATCGGAATGCGCAGAAGAAGCCGATAAATTTGGCATAAAAATTATTGCTGATGGTGGCATAAAATATTCTGGTGATATGGTAAAAGCTCTTGCAGCTGGAGCTTCATGCGTTATGATTGGAAATTTGCTTGCAGGAGTGGAAGAATCGCCAGGCGAGTCTATTATCTATCAAGGCAGAAAATATAAAGTTTATAGGGGCATGGGTTCGCTTTCTGCAATGGAAAAAGGCGGTAAAGAGCGATACTTTCAAGACGATGTTGAGCCGGAGAAGTTTGTTCCAGAAGGTATTGAAGGCAGAGTACCATACAAAGGTGAATTAAAAGATGTCTTATACCAGCTTGTAGGTGGTCTTAAAGCTGGTATGGGCTATACTGGCTCTAAAACAATTGAAGATTTAAAAACAGTGCCATTCATTCAGATTTCTGAAAACTCTTGGAGAGAAAGTCATGTACACGATGTTATTATTACAAAAGAAGCGCCTAACTATAATATTTAGTTTTTTTATAGTATGTTTTTTAAGTAACAGCGTTTATGCGAGAGATATTGAGGTTTATTTTACACCATCTTTCGAGCCTATAGATAAAATTATTTCTTTAATAGATCACTCAAAGAGGTCTATAGATGTAGCAATGTACTCTTTCACCTCAAGACCATTGGCTCAAAGCCTTATAAATGCAAAAAAACGCGGCGTCAAGGTAAGACTTTTGTTAGATGGTGAGTGGAATAGTCCAAAAAACAAATACTCAAAGGTAGAGTACCTGTTAAAAAATGGCATAAATATTAGATTTGCTAAGGCACACAAATATTACGATAGATACGGTATAATGCATAATAAATTTGCGATTTTTGATGATAAAATAGTTGAAACTGGTTCTCTGAATTGGACAGCTCAAGCGCCCAAAGCAAATGATGAAAATGTACTAGTTATTGATAGAGTTGATATTGCTAATGTTTATAAAAAGCAATTTGAGGAATTATGGAATCAAGCGCTGCCTGCAAAAGAATAGTCGACGCAAATCTGAATCGGGCCAAAGAAGCTTTTAGAGTGGCAGAAGATATTATAAGGTTTGAATATAATGATGCAAATTTATCTACTTTATTAAAAAGCTTACGATTGGAAGTGGGCAGTATTGCAAAAAAATACTACGATACGATTGCTTTCAGGGATACTCAAAACGATTGTTTAACTAAAGTGACATTAGAAAAGGAGAAAAAGCGCATTTCACTTTTTGAAATTTTAATTATAAATTTTAAAAGAGCTCAAGAATCTCTGCGTGTTTTGGAAGAAGTTTTTAAACTTTTAGATATTGAAAATTCTGCACTTTGTAAACAAATTAGATACAAAACTTATATTTTAGAAAAAGAGATTTATGATAAATACGCAAAACATTAGAAATTTTTCTATTATTGCTCATATTGATCACGGTAAATCAACGCTCGCAGACAGGCTAATAGAAAAGACCGGTTCTCTTGACAAAAGAGAAATGAAAGAACAGATATTAGATAACCTAGCAGTGGAACGCAAGCATGGAATAACCGTAAAAGCTCAATCTGTAAGGATGGAGTATGCTTATAATGGCTCTTTATATGAGCTAAATATGATAGATACACCAGGCCATGCTGATTTTTCTTATGAGGTTTCAAAAAGCTTATCGGCTTGCGAGGGAGCATTGCTTGTAGTGGATGCCACACAAGGTGTTGAGGCACAAACTGTGGCGAATTTATATTTAGCTCTAGAAAATGACTTAGAAATAATACCTATTATTAACAAAATTGATTTACCCACAGCAGATATAGAAAAAACCAAAAATGAAATCCAGAGTTTGGGTTTAGATATTTCAAATACAATATTGATTTCTGCAAAAAACGATATTGGCACACAAGAGGTTTTAGAAGCAATTATTAAATACATACCATCGCCTAAAGTCAATAATGAAGATGCACTAAAAGCGCTTATTGTAGATTCTTGGTATGATAATTATAAAGGCGTAGTATGTTTAATAAGGATTTTCGAAGGCAAGATTGCTGTTGGTGACAAGGCGTTGATTTATTCAAACAAAAAAGAGCATCAAGTGGATACTTTAAGTGTTTTGACGCCAAAACCTAAATATATAGATAGCTTGCATGCTGGTGAAGTTGGCATTATGATTTCAAGCATCAAAAATATTGAAGATGTGCTTGTGGGTGATACTATTACACTTACAAATAACCCAGCAAAACAGGCGCTTAAAGGATTTAAAAAGATCAAACCTTTTGTATATGCAGGTATATACCCAACAGACACTGAAAAATATGATGATCTTAAGGAAGATTTAGAAAAGCTTAAATTAAATGACTCAAGTTTAGAGTTCGAACCAGAAAAAAGCGATTCTTTAGGTTTTGGTTTTAGATGTGGCTTTTTGGGTATGCTTCATATGAATATTACAAAAGAGCGTTTGGAAGAAGAATTTGATTTAGACATCGTTGTTACTACACCTTCTGTTTTGTACAAAGTAGAAAAAACCGATAATAGCATAATTGAAGTGTCAAATCCAAAAGATTTACCAGAACCACAGTTTATAAAAGCCATTTTAGAACCTTATGTTACAATTGATGTTATTACTCCTTCTGAGCACATTGGTAGCGTAATAAATTTATTGCAAGAAAAACGCGGAATTCAAAAAAATTTGGGTTATTTATCAGCAAATAGAAGCTTGATTACATACAGTGCGCCTCTGTCTGAAACAATTACAAACTTTTATGATACGCTTAAATCTATAACTAGAGGTTATGCTTCTTTTAATTATGAGTTTGAGGACTATAAGCAGTCAGATTTGGTTAAAATGATTATTTTAATAAATAATGAACCTATTGATAGCTTTTCGCAGATTGTCCACAAAGACAAAGCCTACTTTCAAGCGCGCGATGTGCTAGCCAAATTGAAAGAATTTGTACCAAGGCAGCTATTTGAGATAAGATTACAGGCAAAAGTCGGCGGTAAAATTATAGCAAAAGAGGAAATAAAAGCTCTTAGAAAAGATGTGCTCGCAAAATGCTACGGTGGTGATATAACACGTAAGAGAAAATTATTAGAAAAGCAAAAAGAAGGCAAGAAAAGACTTAAACAGTTAGGCAGGGTTGCTATATCAAAAGAAGCCTTTATGAAACTTTTAGAACCAGCAAAAAAATAAAATAGGAGTTATTATGTCAAAAAAGTTTTGGGACTGGACAAAATCGATACTTATAGCGCTAATCATTGCACTGTTTATAAGAACTTTTTTTATTGAAGCATTTAAAATTCCATCAGGTTCTATGGAGCCCACACTGTTGCCAGGCGATTATATACTTGTAAACAAGATATCATATGGTATCAAAATACCATTTACGCATGATTTTTTATGGAAAGGCGAAGATCCGAAGGTAGGGGATATTGTAGTTTTTAGATACCCACCTGATCCAAGCGTGCATTTTATTAAGCGTTGTATGGGCGTGCCGGGTGACACGGTGCAAATAATAAATAGACAGGTTTACATAAATGGAAAACCTGTCAAAGAACCATATGCCTACTTTTCAAGTCCAATTATTTATCCAAGGAACACGCAGATTCCGGGTATAACTACACCTTACGGCTCGAGAGACAATTGGGGACCCGTAAAAGTGCCGTCGCATGAGTATTTTATGATGGGTGATAATAGAGATAATTCTTACGACTCAAGATTCTGGGGTTTTGTGCCAAGGTATGATATAACGGGTGAGCCTTTTATTATTTATTTTTCCATTTACGATTGGCATATCAGGTTTAATAGAATTTTAAAAATAATCAATACAAACTCACAAGATGGCAGATAAATTTTTTAATGAAAAAATTTTAAACTGGCCAAATAGTTTATCTTTTTTTAGAATAATTCTTATTGCGCCAATAATTTACCTTTTACTAAACGAGCTTTACAAACTTGCTTTTTTTGTTTTATTTATAGCATCATTTACAGATTTTTTAGATGGTTTTTTGGCAAGGAAGTTAAATCAAGCCACATTGATTGGCAAACTGCTTGACCCTCTTGCAGATAAAATTTTAATTAATTATGCATTTTTACTTTTTACAATAAAAGGCCTTATACCCCAATTTTTATGGATTACGGTCTTTTTTAAAGATACGATTTTAATTGTAGGTAGTCTTGTTATACTTGTCTATAGCAGAGAAAATGTAATTAAAAGCTCATATGTGGGCAAATTCGCAACCTTTTTTCAGATTTTGCTTTTATTGTATATTTTACTAAATAAATTAAAGTTTGTTGAAAATCAGTATTTGTTTGAGATTTCAATTTATTTAACATTTATATTTTCAATTTTTGCATTGTTGCATTACGCAAAAAAAGCTACATATTTAATTAAAAGCATGGAGGAGTTATGAAAAAAAATGTCGGTGGTGTTGACCAAAAGATTAGGTATGCTGTTGGTGCTGGATTAATTATGTATGGAATATTCAAAAGAAAATTAATGATTATACCAGGAGCTATGATTCTAGGTACAGCAATTTTACAAAAGTGCACTTTATATGATCTAATTGGGATAAATACGTATGAAAAACCAAAAAAATTACATGATTAAAAGTATTTTGACAGGGAATATGGGTTTAAAACCATATGAAAAATGTTTAGTGTTTTGTGATACGCTTAATGAAACGGTAAGTGAACAAGAAGCACTAAGACGTTCAAAACTACCTTATATAGCAAAAGCTTTTTTTGAAGAAGCAAATTCAATTGCAAAAGCTTTTTACTTTGAATATGGCTCGCTTGGCTCACCTGCAAGTGAGCCACCTTTTGAGCTTTGGAAAATTGCTTTTGGTGAATCTTGCACAAGTCAGTTTAAACACCTAAAAGACAAAATAATTGCTAAGACTTTAAGCGATGAAGAAAAGGCTTTTATAGAAGATATTGTCAAACAAAAGTGCGATTGTGTAGATGTAATTATTGCGCTACCAAATTATTCTACAAGCCACACATTTTTTAGAAAACTTTTAACCAATAACTGCAAAAGCAGGTATGCAAGTATGCCATTATTTGACGAAAGTATGCTTTTTGGACCATTAAGCATTGACATAGAAGAACTAAAAGATAAAACGCTTCAAGTATACGAGGTCGTAAAAAACGCTAAAATAATAAAAATTAATGCCAAAAATGGCACACAAATAGAGTTTAATTTAGAAGGTAGAGAATTTTTAACTGATTATGGTTTATTGGATAAACCGGGTAGTTTTGGAAATTTGCCTGCTGGCGAAGTGTTTATTGCACCAAATGAAGGAAAAACAAATGGTTATTTTGTGGCAGAGTTTGGACCTACATTTAAGTTTGATGGTAATTTATGTTTTGTTATAAAAGATGGTATGCTAAATGAAATTATAGGAAGTGATAATTACGCTAAAACGCTAAAAAAGATAATTGATCAACATCCACAAGCTGCAAATGTAGCTGAGCTTGGCATTGGCACAAACACTAAGGCAAAAGATCCACTCAATATCCTAGAAGCTGAAAAAATTTACAGAACCATACACATGGCTTTGGGCGACAATTCATCTTTTGGTGGCAAAGTTAGTGTTCCATTTCATCAGGATTTTGTACTTTTTGAACCAAATCTAATCGTTATAAAAAACAATAAATCTCAATATCTGAATTTCAGCTAAACAGTTAAAACGGAGGGTGTATGAGTTTCAAAACAAAAATGGTTTTATACGGAGTTTTTAGTGTCTTAA
>NZ_JBMFGQ010000046.1:0-10387 GCF_049977265.1 Desulfurella sp.
ATTATAGAATCAGCCCCAAAGCTTTGTAAAGGAACAATAAACTGTCTAACAAAAGCTCAAGTGGGTTAAAAGGCAATTTATATGGTAAAAAATTATGAGAAAAAATTTCGAAGACAAAATTGTAGAAACATTAATTGATCATTTTTGTGGTCTCAAAAAAGATATTTCAATATTAGAAAAACAATTTCAGCATAACACTTTTTTCAACAGGTTAAAAAATAAACGAAATCAACTAAATACTGTATTTTTTAAAATTATAGTCAAACGGCTGTTTCTAGTTAGTTTATTAAAAAAATTTCATGATTATGATTGAAGCAGCAAAAAAGCTTATAGAATACGCCATATTTCCACCAGGTTCAATAATAATCGCCTTTTTGGTTATATCCTTATTTTCGACAAAGAAAAAGTTCGTGTTTTATTTGAGTCTTTTTTGTGCTGTTGTTTTGTATCTTGCGTCTATATCGCCCGTAAAGAATATGCTTGTATCACCGCTTGAGCAATCTTATAAAATACCCAAAAACCTTCATGCAAATGCAATAGTGGTTTTAGGAGCAGGATCATATAACAAAAATACATTAGATGGCGATTCTCTTAACCGTTTAGTTGGTGGTTATATTTTATATAAAAAGCTGCATTTGCCTATTATTTTTTCTGGAGGATATGCAACCTCCACAAGATCAACCGCAAATATTGCAAAAAAAATTTTAGAACAAATGGGCGTTAGCTCAAAAGATATTTTTATTGACAACAAAAGTTTTGATACAAACCAAAATGCAATTTATACGGCCAAAATTTGCAGAAAGCAAAATTTTAGAAAAATTATTTTAGTTACATCCGCTTATCACATGAAACGTGCAGTTATGCTTTTTAAAAAGCATAATCTTGATGTTATACCCTATCCTGTTGATTTTAAAGAAAGTCATTCCTATAATGTTTATAGTTATTTACCAACACTTGGGAATCTTGTTATATCAACCGAAGCTTTAAGAGAATATTTAGGCTACATATACTACAAGCTAGTATTTTTTCTTTAATTTTTTACTAAAAAAGCTTTAAATTTTAAAAGAAAAGTGTATAATGTAGTTTTAGGTCAGTTTTAAATTTTGTAAATCATTAAAAGAGCTGATTTGATTTTATTTAAAGAAAAGTAGGCTTTTATGCTAAAATATATTATAATCGCTTTTTTGGTTTGTTCATTGGTTGACTTCTTAATTATAGTATTTTCAAACAAACTCTCTATTGGTTTAGATAAAATAAACAACGAGCCACAGAAATTTCACAAAAGCTTAACACCAAGGCTTGGGGGCACTGGTATTTTTTTGGCTTTTTTGGTGATTTCTTTTTTGCTTTTTGTTCACAGAAAAGAAAGCGATTTTTTACTATTAGCGCTTTGCGCTACACCCGCTTTTTTGGTAGGCTTAACAGAAGATATATCAAGAAAAGTTAAACCAATTTACCGCTTACTAGTTATAACATTATCCGCTGGTCTTGGAATTTTATTTTTAGGTGCTCTATTAAACAGATTAGACCTGGGTGTTGTTGATAAATTGTTTTCTTTTAAAGCCGTTGCGGTTATTGTTACGCTTATTGCTGTTAGTGGGGTGACAAATGCTTTTAATATAATAGACGGATACAATGGTTTGGCTTCATTTGTGTCAATTATAATCTTTCTTGGTTTTGCCTATGTTGCGTTCAAACTAAATGACATGTATATAGTGTATGTCTGTTTTGCAATGATATTTTCCATTTTTGCATTTTTTTTGCTAAACTATCCTCTTGGAAAAATATTCTTAGGAGATGGCGGTGCTTATTTTATTGGATTTATTGCTGCGGAGGTAGCCGTTTTGATTGTTGTAAGACACAAGCAGGTATCTGCTTTTTTTCCTTTGCTTTTGTGTATCTATCCAATTTTTGAAACAATATTTTCGATGTATAGAAGAAAAATCATTAAAAAATCATCAGTTGGTAAAGCAGATGCACTTCATTTGCATACACTTGTTTTTAGAAGAATGACACCGCTATTTATTGGTTCAAACCCAGAAAAAATTCTTTATAGAAATTCAATGACTTCTCCATTTTTGTGGGTTTTAACAGTTTTTAGCGCTTTGCCTGCAATCTTATTCTGGAACGATGCTAAAGTGCTTATTGTGTTTTCAATCATTTTTATGTTTATGTATATTGGCTTATACTGGTCTATTGTGAAATTTAAAATTAGTAGAATAATGAAGTTTAATAAATCAAATAAATTGTAATACTTTGTAAAAAGTAAAGTGGGGGTGTGTTTTGCTTAGAAAAATCTTTTTAGTTTTAAGCTTATTGTTTTATTTATCGGGGCTTGCATATGCTCAGGGTGTAGAGATAACACCTTTGTATTCTGCAGGACAAACTCAAACATCAAGTCAGAATAATGCTGGAATGCCTGAAGGACATTTTTCTCAATCACAAACAAGTCAACAATCTCAATCTGGGATTTCAAGTGAACCTTCTGTTTCTCAATTTCAACAGCAGAACCAAGGCTCGCAAACTAATCCTTTTGCACGATCACAGCAAACTGCTCCTCAATCGCAATACTCCAATCCTTCTGTTTCTCAGTTCCAACAGCAAACACTACCAGAACAAAACAAATTAAATCAAGCCCAGCAAGAAATGCAAAGTTCATTACTTAATGGTAAAACTTCTACAACTATAACAAATCCTGCATTAACTCCTTTAAGCAAGCCGTCTGCATTTGAGGAGTTTATATCTGGAAGCTTACCTTCATCTGTTTCCGTAAAAAATCTTAAACAATTTGGTTATAATCTATTTATCAGCCCTCCATCCACATTTGCACCGCTAATGAGTGTTCCCGTCGGCCCAAATTATATTATTGGTCCAAATGACCAGATAAAAATAGATGTTTGGGGGAGCATAAATGAGAATTTAACTCTAACTGTAAATAGAGATGGAAACATCAATATACCAGGCGTTGGAGTTGTAAGTGTAGCTGGTTTAAAATTTTCTGAATTAAAAGGTGTAATACAAAATGCATTTTCTAAATACTATAAAAATTTCAATTTAAATATAACAATGGGTTCATTAAGAACTATGACTATATATGTCGTAGGTTATGCTGCACACCCTGGAAGCTATACTGTGTCTTCTTTATCAACCCTAATTAACGCGCTTTTTGCATGCGGCGGTCCATCTAAAATTGGTTCCATGAGAAATATCGAGGTTAAAAGAGATGGAAAAACAATAACACACTTTGATATGTACGACTTTCTAATATACGGTGACACGACAGGTAACATAAGATTACAGCCTGGAGACGTAATCTACATTCCACCAATTGGTCCAGAAGTTGCTATTGCAGGCGCTGTTAAGGACCCTGCTATTTATGAACTTAAGGGCAGAACCTCAATTCTTGCCCTTATAGAAATGGCGGGGGGTCTTCAAAGCTTTGCTTTCACAGGCAGAGTGCAAGTTTATAGGATAGTTGATCATCAGGTTCGTATGGTTTTTGAAGATAGCCTTAAAGACCTTAGAAACTTAGAGACATTAAAAAAACACCCCGAAGCAAATTTTATAGTTCATGGCGGAGATCTTGTTAAAATATTTTCTGTTCCCGAAGAATTGAATACTGTTAAACTTGAAGGAGCAGTTGCAATGCCTGGCTCTTTTGCCATAAAACCAAATGTAACGACTTTAAAAACCGTAATAGATAGAGCAGGAGGTTTGCTCTACTATGCCTCAGATAAAGCTGAAATTACCAGAACTTCAATTACACAAGAAGGCCCAAAAGTAGAGAGGTTTTATGTAAATTTAGCAAAAGCACTTAAAGATGATCCTAAAGATAATATTAAACTTGAAATAGGAGACTATATATTTGTAAGAACTATTCCCAACTGGCATCCTTACGAGTATGTTTACATTGGCGGACAGGTTAAATATCCAGGCGTATATCCGATTACGCCAGGAGAAAGGTTATCGTCTGTGCTTGAAAGAGCCGGCGGTTATACCAAAGATGCTTACTTAAGAGGAGCAGTTTTTACAAGAGCAAGCGTGCAAAAAATTCAGCAGCAAAGCATTGATTTGATGATAAATAGACTGCAGCAGCAGCTTCTAGCATCAAATGCCCAAACTGCTTCTACAGCTGTTTCTTCAACTACAGCACAAGCTGCTCAGGTTACACTCGCAAACGCGCAGGCACTAATAGCCTCTTTGAGATCTGTCAAAGCAAGCGGAAGGGTAACAATAGACCTTGCCCCGATAAGAATTCTAAAAGGTTCAAGTGAGGATATACCTTTAGAAAACGGCGACAGCTTATACATTCCTGTTAGAAACGATGTTGTAAATGTTGTTGGCGCCGTTATGTCACCTGGCAGTTATGTGTATAATCCACACTATACATGGAAAGATTACATAGAAATGGCAGGAGGCTATGAAAGCTATGCAGATACAAAAGATGTCTATGTATATAGAGCCAACGGTTCTGCTGTAAAGGTCTCTCATGGACTTGTGAGCTGGAATCCATACAAGGACAGGTGGGAATTTGCAGCCTTTGCTAAAGAAGACAACAGGTTATGGCCTGGAGATACCATTATAGTGCCGCAAAAACTCCAAGAGTTTCCATGGCTTAGAAATATTAAAGATATAACCCAAATATTGATGAACATAGCAGTCACAGCTGGTGTGGCAATACATTTATACTAAGATAAAGCCAAACTGGCTTTATCTTGCTGCTTTAAAACTTCGCATGAAATATAAGGTTTTTTTTGCGGTTTTATTTTTTTTTATTATACCATTAAATTCATATGCATTTGATAACTTTTTGCATGCACCAAACAATTATGGAGTAACAGGACTAATGTCCATACCAACGGCAAGAGTTATGAAAGAAGATACTTATAGAATAGGTGTAAACAGGGTAAGTCCCTATGTACACTACTACATTACACTAAGTCCTCTAAAAGGTCTTGAAATAAATGCTTTAGTTACAGAAATCCTTGGTTTAATACCTTTTCATAGTCCAGGCGAATCAGGCTATGGTAGTTACAAAGATAAGTCAATAGATATAAAATATCAGATTGAAAAAGAAGGAAAATATACACCAGCTGTAGCTATTGGATTACTTGACCCTTATGGTCAGTCGCGCAGGTATTCTTCTCAATACATTGTCTTAAGCAAACAAATTTATCCATTTGATTTTACTGTAGGTTTAGGCAACGGAAGACTTGGAAAAATACCTTTGCCACCAACAGGTGGTCACTTTTCTTCAATGCAGATGTTTACACACCCAAGAGCGTGGCTTAAAGATTCAAATTTTTTCTGGGGTGTGCAATTTGCCCCTTCTGATAAGTGGGCATTGATGTTGGAATATGACCCAATAGAATATACTAAAGATACCTCTGATCCAGCCCAAGCCGATTATTTTTTATCTCACCCTCCTCGATCTCATTACAATGTCGGCTTAAGATTAAACCCTGTAAAATGGATTGAAGTAGATTTAAGTTATCAAAGAGGAAATCAATTTGGCGTTAATATTTCCATGCCATTTGATATAGGAAAGCCAATGAGACCTATACAAGACCATATTGTTGAGTATCCTTATGTAGATCAATCCATTGGCGATTTTGAAACAAGGCTTGCAAGCGCTCTTAGCCAATCTGGTTTTAGCAATATCAGAATAAAACTAGAAAACGGCAATCTGTGGGTTGAAGCTCAAAACGATGTGTATTTTTACACTCCAAAGGCAATCAAGGTTATAAGCCAGGTTATAGCAAGCGTTAAAAAAAAGGATAAAAAAATAAACAAAGTCCATATCATATTGTCAAGAAACGATGTGCCAATTTTGCAGTTTGACACAACAAAGCAGGATATCGACGACTATATAAACGACAAACTCAAAACCTGGGAATTTTTATATTTATCAAAGCTAAATACCAACGTAACAAAAAATATTAATGCTCCAGAACAGTACCATAGACAGTTTAGCTATGAAATAAATCCATCTTTGCAAAACTTCTTAAACGATCCTTCTGGCTTTTTCAGATACAGATTTGGATTAAACGGCATAGTAAAGTATTACCCTTTTAAAGGAGCAACTATTGTATCGCAAGTTGATTTCTATCCATTTAACAATATTTCTACTGTAAATCAGCCTTTATCAATACCAGTAAGGAGCGATTACCCTTTATATCTTGAAAAAAAACTTGCATTAAGCAGACTTTTGTATAATCAAATTATTAAATTTCCAGATGATATTTACGCAAGAGGTGCTGTTGGACTATTGGAAACTGAATATGCAGGCTTAGACGCTGAAATAGCAAAACCGTTGTTTCACGGAAGAGTTTTGATTGGCATAAGCGGAAGCCTTGTAAAGAAAAGATCTATTAATGATCCTTTTGGCTTTTCTCATAAAAGCTATGCCAAAAAATACTACTCAACAGAATTCTTAAACCTTCGCTATAACATACCAAATACACAAATGTATGTTGATTTAAAAACGGGACGATTTCTAGCAGGCGATATTGGAACTTTGATTAAAGTCTCTAAATTTATAAATGGTGTTGTTTTGTCTGCTTGGTATAGTTTTACAAATACATCAATATTCACTGATCAGTACAATAGGGGATACCATAATTTCGGGGTATCTGTTTCAATACCATTGAGATTATTTGAAGGCAAAGACACAAAAAGTGTTTACAGCTATTCTCTTGAGCCCTGGACCAGGGATGTGGCACAAGACATAAGCCATTATGATGAGCTTTTTGACTATATTGACAGAAATACACAATTAGATTTTTACAGAGATTTTGCGAGATGATTTTTCTTGAAAATTATAAAAAAAAGCTTATAATTTTAAAAATGAAGTTTTTGAAGGAGGTTTTCTATGAAAAATGTGAAGAAATATTTAAGTATTGTATCGACAGTTTTGCTACTTGGTGGGAGTATGGCAACAACTGTATTTGCACAAACTGAAACAGTAGCTCCAGCTGCTTCTTCAGCAGCACCTACAACGGCGGCGGCACCAGCATCTACGGTTGCAGCATCAACTGGCGCAGGCGCAGGCGCAGCAGCAGCAGGCACAGTTAGCGCCGGCACTATTGCAGCTATAGCAGCGGGTGCAGCTGTAGTCGCAGGTGTAGCAATAGCAGCAAGTGGAAGCAGTAGTAGTAGCAGCAGCACGGTAACTACAACAGCTCACCATTAAAAGTTGAGCTGTCAGTAAATTATACTTAAAAGGTTTTATTAGGAATTTTAAGATGGGTTGGTTTGTAAAAAAAACATTAGTTCTTTGTATACTTATAATCTTTTCTTTTATTACTCTAATACCTAAAGTGTCTTATGCTGATTATGAGCAAAGAGAAAAAGTCGATGCAGTGTTAAATGTTGCCAACTCATTCTTTGAAAACATGCAAAATAAAGATTTTAAATCAGTGTGGGCTAATTTGAGCAGCGGTTCTAAGGATAAAATCATTGAAAGCGTTTACAAAAATCTTTTAAAATCTAAAATAAAAACTTATTCGAAATCATCGATTGAAGAAGATTTTAAATCCGATGGGCCTATTGCTCAATCTTTTTGGTCTGGATATTTAAAAGCATTTGATCCAAACATGGTTTTAAATGAAAGTGTTTGGGAAAAAGTAAAATTTGATGGAAATAAAGCAATAATTGTTATAAAATACAAAAAGGCTCAAGAGCCTTTTGATCTAAAAATGTACAAAGAAAATGGCAGTTGGAAAGTTGGATTAATTGAAACTTTTGGGATATAGAAATATTTAATGGTTGAAAATCAGGAAAAAAACAATCTGGGTTATCAAAACGTTTCGGATGACGATGAAATAAATCTCCTTGATTTATTTATTGTTTTACTGAAGCACAAAAAACTTATATTTTCCATAACATTTGGCGTTGCTGTATTGAGCATAATAATAAGTCTTTTGATGACGCCAGTATATGAAGCTAAAACTACTTTGATGCCCCCTCAAGGAGCAGAATCATCTCTGAGCTCAGCATTTGCTCAAACTGCTGCTGCAGCAGTGGGGTTAGGGATCTCTGCTAAAAATCCATCAGAAATTTATGAAAATTTACTAAAAAGTGATTTTGTTGTAGATAGAATTATCAAGCAGTTTAACCTAATGAAGCTGTATAAAGCAAAAAATATTGATTCGGCAAGAAAAGCTGTACTTAAACATTTGGATGTTCAAATCGATGCAAAGACAGGCATCATTACAGTTGGCTATAAAGATAAAAATCCAGCAAGATCAGCTCAAATTGCTAATGCTTTTGTGGCTGCATTGAGGGATTTAAATAATCACCTTGCCATTACAAAGGCCAGCATTGATAGGAAATTTTTTGAGAGTGAACTTAAAAAAGCTTATATAAAATTAGTTGAAGCAGAAAAAAATGTAGAAAATTTCCAGAAAAAAACTGGCGTTATTGAGCTTGGCGAACAAACAAAAGCTTCTATAGCAAGTATTGCTAACCTTAAAGCGCAAATTGCGGTGCAAGAAGCGCAAATTGCAGCAATGGGAACATATGCAACCCCTAATAATCCAGCCTACCAGAAAGCGCAGGCTACCCTATCTAGCTTAAGATCTCAACTTTCAGCACTTGAATCAAACACAAATAATAGCAATAATGCAATTACACCATTGGGTAAAATTCCCAGCCTTTATGGAAAGTATACTAATGTTGTAGGCGAACTTGGTTTTAGAAAAACAGTCTACGAGATGCTTTTAAAGCTATATGAAGAAGCATCTGTAAAAGAAGCAAAAGGTGCATCTTTAATTCAGGTCATTGACAAAGCAACTCCGCCGCAAATTAGAATAAGCCCAAAAAGAGCGTTAATTGTTATAGTATCTACTTTTGCCGCATTTTTCCTATCCATATTTGTAGCGTTTTTTAAAGAGTTTATAGAAAAAGCTTCGCAAGATGAAGAAAACAAAGAACGCATGCAATTGATCAAACAGTATGCTTCGCTTAGAAAGAAAAAAAATCAATAGAACAAAAATTAGATTTGCTATCGCAATTGCTCTTTACTGTATTTTGATTTTTGTTTTATTAAGGCAGACAGTTACAGCTAAGGAAAATTATGTTCTCAAGTGCTCTAATTATTTACAATTTCAAGATTTTAAAAAAGCTATAGATGCCGGTAAACAAGCTGTAATTTGGCAGCCTAAAGACATATATTCATATATATGTCTTGGAAAAGCATATCTTAATGTATCTGATTTTAATTCAGCACTGAAAAATTTTAAAACTGCCTACAATATGTCGACTTCCATAGAAAATTTAGCTTTAACATCAAACTTAATGGGTATTGCATACCAGAATATAGATGATAAAACAAATGCGATTTATTACTACACAAAATCGCTAAATTTTTATAGAATATTAAAAAATATGAATGGCCAGGCAGCTCAATTAAATAATTTAGGTGAAATGTATAATTTGGAAGGTGATTACGCAAAATCTTTAGATTATTTCCAACAGGCTTTAAGCATCAATAAATCAATTAATGACCAAGATAGCCAAGCAGTTAATTACAACAATATAGCTGTAGTCTATTCAAATGACGGAAAATATCAAAAGTCTATTGAATATCTGAAAAAATCTTTAAATATATTCGAACAAAATGGAAATTTTTTGGGGCAAACACAAGCCAAACTTAATTTAGGAAATATTTACAGGTTATTAAAAAACTATTCCGATGCGGAAAAATATTTGTTATCAGGCAAAGATTTAGCTGAAAAAATTGGCAATAGATATTGGCAGGCTCGAGCTTACGAGTATCTGGGCATGTTATACTTAGACAAAAGCAATTATAAAAAAGCAGAAGATTACCTAACAAAAGCTATAGACATTTATAAATCCATAGGTGACAAAAAAGATTATCTTAGCGTCTCAAATCTTTTGTCCCAATTGTATAAAAATGATTCAGATGAAAGTTTAATAAATACTATAAAACTGAATTTAAAAGCATTTTACAGAAATCTTTTAGAGTGTTTTTATAATTGAGTTTTGATTTTGGATCATTAGAATAATGTTTTTTAGATTTTAGTTTACTATATCCATTTTCTATTATGTCTAGCACAAACAGCTATCGTATAAATAAGTTTTCTTTCTTATATTATTTTTTCAGTTCTTGTTCAAAGAATTCTCTGATTTTGTGCAAACTTAATTTTTCTTTAGGTTGAAGATGATTTATTTTTTCATCTTCGATATCATCGATGTATAATAAAGCGCTTGCAAAAACTTTAAAATTTATACCTTCAACTACACCTTTGGACATTTCATAAACCTTTTGTATCCCAAATTTTTTTATCAAAAAATATAAATCATAATAATCTCTGTATTTTGCTCTTAAAAACAAAACATTAGTTTTCATTATTGCAATTTGCTC
>NZ_JBMFGQ010000047.1:0-3091 GCF_049977265.1 Desulfurella sp.
TTAACAAACTGGTTTCTTTTTACATATACCTTAATGACCTTACCAGCAACCTGTGGCGAAATAGGCACAATGGTACCATCAATGTATGCATCATCCGTAGAAACATGATTTAAATCATAAATAAGCTTTGGTATAAAATAGACAGCTAACCCGGCTAATATTAACAAAATAACTAAAAGCTGTATGAATTTTTTGGTTTTTTTGGTTTTTTTGGTCATTTTACTATAGAAACAACAAACTCATCATTTCTATTTTTAGCCCAGGCATACTCATTGTTTTGTGGATCGATGGGCTTTGACTTTCCATTACTTATAGTCTCTATTCTATTAGAGGCAACACCTTTTAGCACGAGGTAGTTTTTTGCTGCATCGGCTCTTTGTTGACCAAGTGCTAAATTGTATGCATCGGTTCCTCTTTCATCGCAATTTCCTTCAATAACAATATTAACTTGAGGATGTTGAATTAAAAATTCAGCTATTTTGTTTAAAACTTCAGGTGAATTTTGGTTTATACCCCACTCATCAAGCTTTGTAATTGTAGCGCTATTTACCTTAAAATAAATTCTTTGCATTACCTCTTTTGCCTGTTTTTCCAACTCACTTTCAAGCTCGTTTTGATTTTGTATGTTACTTAAACTCGAAGACGGCATATTCATAGATGAAGTGGGTGGTTGATTTGCAGATGTTTGTGGAACACTTGACTCAATTGGGGCTTTAGTGCCTGGCACACTAGAACAACCATCAACTAAAAATGCAAAACCTGCTAAAAATAAAAACAATAATAACTTATTCATAACTTAAACCTCCGTTTAATTTTTATAATCCTTTTTGTTATAATGTCAATATAAATACAAAATATAACTATTTTGTAATGCTTTTTACAAATTTTTCAAAATCACTTATACCTTTTTGAAGTTCTATAGCTGCTTGAGTACCTATTATGACACCATCTGCAATTTTAGAAGCTTCTTTTACATCACTTGCGTTTCTTATACCAAAACCTAAATACACTTTAGCCTGTTTCCTGCAATAGTTAATTTTTTCAATAGTTTGACTCTCAAGTGAAAAATTACCGCCTGTTATACCTCTTTTTGAAATAAAATAAATAAAATCTTTTGTGTTTTTAATAGCTAAATCTAGATCATTTTTTCTGCTTTCTGGTGTTGCAAATTTTATAATATTACAATCAAGCTGTTTTTCGAAATTAATAGCTTCTCTAACAGGCAAATCAGCTAAAATAATTCCATTTAAAATTTTATTATAGTTTTTGAGTTCATCTTTTAAGCTATAGGCTATATTTGCATAAGTCATCACATATAGCCTTTTCTTAAAAAGCTTTTTTACCTCAAAGAGGCTTTCAAAAAAGTCTTGCGTATCGTATTTTGAGAGACATTCGAATGCAGCTTTTTCCAAAATTTCACCATCTGCTATTGGATCAGAAAATGGTATACCTATTTCTAAAAAATCAACATCCAGATTATTACAAATTTCAACTGCTTCCAAAAACATACTTTTTTTTGGATAATTAGAAACCAAATATATACCTACATTCATTGTTGTACCGCCTTTATAATATCTAAATCTTTATCTCCCCTTCCAGAAAGGTTTATTATAATTGTTTTGTTTTTAAATTTTTCCTTATTTGTCAAAACGTATCCCAAAGCATGTGAACTCTCAAGCGCAGGTATAATACCTTCAAGTTTTGATAAAGCAAAAAAACCTTCCAGTGCCTGATTGTCAAACACATAATCGTAAATTACACGTTTTGAGTCTTTTAGATAACTATGCATAGGTCCAACGCCTGGATAATCCAGACCTGCAGATATTGAGTGTACTGAAGCAACATTTGCATTTTTTTGAAGTAAATAACTTAATGCACCATGCAAAATCCCTTTTGTACCTAAACTTAAAGTCGCAGAGTGATCACCCAAATTAATCGATCTGCCACCTGCTTCAACACCATATAATTCTACATTATCTTTTAAAAAAGCACTAAAAATACCGTATGCATTGCTGCCACCCCCTACGCATGCAACTACTAAGTCGCAAAGTCTATTTTCATATTGTTTTATCTGTCTTTTTGCTTCTTTACCGATAATTGACTGAAAATCACCTACAATTGTTGGAAAAGGATGTGGTCCAACCACGCTTCCAAGTAAATAATGTGTGGTTTTAACATTTGTAACCCAATCCCTCAAAGCTTCGTTTATAGCGCTTTTAAGAGTTCCTCCTGATTTTTCCACACTAATCACGCTAGCACCTAAGATTTTCATCTTATCTACATTAATGCTTTGGCGCTCAACATCTGTCTTTCCCATATATACAACACATTCTAAGCCCAATAAAGCACATACTGTAGCTGTAGCCACACCATGCTGACCTGCACCTGTTTCTGCTATGATTCTGTTTTTGCCCATAAACTTTGCCAAAAAACCTTGAGCTAAAGTATTGTTTATCTTGTGAGCTCCTGTGTGTGCCAAATCTTCCCTTTTTAGATAAACTTTAGCACCTACATAATCGCTAAAATTTTTTGCAAAATACAGTGGTGTAGGTCTTCCAACATAAGTTTTCAGCATATCATTTAGCTGTTTTTGAGCTTTTTTGTCTTTTTTAAAGGCAATATAGCCTTCTTCTAACTCATCTAAAGCTGGAATAAGCGTCTCGGGCACAAACTGCCCGCCAAACTCGCCAAAATAGCGTTTTAATTTCATTTTATTCTCCTTAAGTTTTCCATAAAGTTTTTCATTTTACTGTGATCTTTTTTGCCAGGGTAAGTTTCGATTGAGCTTACCAAATCAACACCGTAGGGTTTATAGCGTGCTATCTCAAATATATTATCTTCGCTTATACCACCTGCTACAAAAGCCCTGCTTAAATCATTGCAATCTTCAAGAATCTTCCAGTTAAACCTTTGAGCACTACCGCCAATCTGTGGGGTTTTGCTATCAAGCAAGATAAGACCATCGCTTAATTTTTGTGGCAATACATCATCAATTCTATAGACCCTGATGGTATTTTGAATATTAAAGTCATTGTAGACTTGAGCGTATCTTAATCCGCAATAGTTCATTATTGATACAATTTCTTCTTCA
>NZ_JBMFGQ010000047.1:3191-10348 GCF_049977265.1 Desulfurella sp.
TTTCTTCTACAAATACGCCAACACTGTTTGTCTGTTTTGGTATTTTCTGGATTATTTCTTTTACATCCTGAGCTTTTATATAACGCGGGCTTTTTTTATAAAACACAAAACCTATAAAATCTACACCTAAATCTAAACTGGCTAACACATCTTCTAAATTTGTCATGCCGCAAAATTTTACATGCATAAAAGCTCCTTAAAAGTAGATTCAACATCATTTGATTTTAAAAGTGCCTCACCTATTAAAAATACATTAGTGTATGGTAAAAACTCCTCTATATCATTTCTATTTCTTACACCACTTTCTGCTATTTTAATTTTAGCATCAATTTTACTTATAAGCTTTTTGGCTAAATTTTTATCTATCTTTAGCGTATCAAGGTCTCTTGTATTTACGCCTACAATTGTTGCATCGAAATCTATTTTATCTAGATCATTTTCTGTATGAAGCTCAATTAAAGCACTTAAGCCCAAAAAGCATGCATAATCATAGAGCTTTCTTAGTTTGTCTTTTTCGAGTGCTCTTACAATTAGCAAGATAATATCTGCACCGCTATTGTATGCCCAATCAATTTGTTTTTTGTCAATTATAAAATCTTTACACAAAATTGGCAAGTTTGTCTTTTTTGATATTTCATGCAAAAACTCAAAGCTACCCCCAAAATATTTATTATCTGTAAGCACACTTATTGCTTTTGCATACTTTGAATAAATTTCAACGATATTTTTTTGTAAGATAAAATTACCATAAGAAGGAGATTTTGACTTGATTTCTGCAATGATATTTATTTTATCATTAAAATTTGGTTTCAAAACAGGCTTTGTCCTCTTATAAGGGCAGACTTTCATAGATTGAACTTCAAGGGCTTTATCAGCTAAAATCTGCTCAATCATTTGTTATCTCCATTAGTTTATCGTAAGCCTTTCTATTTTTAATCGCTTCTTTTGCAAGCAAAAAGCCCTGTTTTAAATTATCTTCAACACCAGCTACAAGATATGCAAAAGCACAATTTATTGCTATGGCATCTGATAAAACATCGTGTTCTCCCAAAAAAACCTCTTTGAGAATTTTTGCATTTGTTTTTGCATCAAACCCTTTAACTGAATCTTTTGGTGCATATATTGAAAACTCTCTTGGGTCAAACTCAAATTTTTTAATATATGGGCCTTTCTTTTGATAACACAATGTAACATCCGAAAGGCTCACTTCATCCATATCGGAAGCTACAAGAACTACATTTTGAAAATCCAAAATATCAACAGCCTCCAGGTATACCGGTAAATATTCTTTACTAAAAACACCTATCATTTTGTAAGCAGGGTTTATTGGGTTGCACAAAGGACCTACAAGGTTAAAAATCGTTCGCTTTCCGATCTTTTTTCTAATGGGCATAATCGGTTTTAACTTTGGATGCCAATGCGGAGCAAACAAAAAGGCAAAATTTTTCTTTTCAAGGTTTTCAATTATTTCTTCCTTTTCTTGCTCAATCTTTACCCCAAGCGCTTCAAGAATATCTGCTGCACCAGATAAAGATGACACGGCTTTATTACCATGTTTTGCAACTTTTACATGTAAACTGCAGACAATAGAAGCTGCTGTGGAAATATTAAAACTATTTGAATTATCTCCACCTGTTCCAACAATATCTATGCAATTACCACTGTAGTCGATCAACCGAGCATTTTTTAACATAGCTTTTGCAAGCGCAGCAACACAAGCTGGATCTTCTTTTTGCTGACTCATTTCAATTAGTGCACTTACAATATCTTGTTCGCTTAACTTTCCAGAAAGCATTGCATCAAAAAAATTTAAAGATTCATTAAAACTTTTCATTGCACAACCTCACAAAATTTTCTATAAAAATCAATCCATCTTTTGTTTGATAGGATTCTGGGTGAAACTGCAAGCCATAAAGCCCAATATTTTTGTTTTCAATTGCCATAATTTCATTGTCGCTTAAAGATACAGCACACACTTCAAAATCATCATATACGTTATCAACCACTAAAGAATGGTATCGAACTCCTAAAAAAGGTTGTTTTATGTTTCTGAATAAAATACTATCGCTTATGGAAATTATCCTATCTACTTTGCCATGCATGATTGTTTTTGCTTTTCTTATTGTTTTGCCATATACATAGCAAATAGATTGCATACCAAGACATATACCTAAAATTGGCAACTTTGATCTAAAATATTCTATAGCATCAAGACTTAATAAGGCGTTTTTTGGATGAGAAGGACCAGGAGAAATCACTATACCTTTTAGATTTTTAACATTTTTTATGTTATCGATTTTGGCATTGTTTAAAATAACTTCAACATCGTCAAAATGCTTAAGGTAATCATATAAATTGTAAGTAAATGAATCAAAATTATCAATCAAGACTATCACTTATACCTCCCGCTTGAAGCATGGCGCCTAGTTTTGATATAACCTCTTTATACTCGTTTTCTGCAATACTATCGTAAACAATCCCGGCACCTGCTTGAAACCTAGCCTTATTATTTTCAAAAAACGCTGTCCTTATGGTTATTGCCATATCCATATTCCCACTTAAGCCTATATAGCCAACGCATCCTGCATAAAAACCTCTACTTTGCTTTTCTGTGTCTTCAATGAGTTCTATTGCTCTAACTTTTGGAGCTCCACTTACGGTGCCGGCTGGGAATGTATTTGTAAGACAATCAATTAAGTCAAAAGATTCATCAAGTATGCCTTCGACTTCAGAAACAAGATGCATAACATGAGAATAATGCTCTATTTGTCTAAATGACTTAACTTTGACACTCAATGGCTTGCATACGCGCGAGAGATCGTTTCTAGCAAGATCAAGTAGCATCAAATGCTCTGCGTTTTCCTTTTCGTCTTTCAATAACTCCTGTTCCAAAATGACAGTCTTTTCCAAACTTTCGCCAATTGGCCTTGTGCCTGCAATAGGTTTAATTGTAGCTATATTTTTTCTTACGCTAATGTGTACTTCTGGACTTGAGCCTACAACATAGTTTGAAGCATCTTTTATAAAAAACATATATGGTGATGGGTTAAATTTTCTTAGGTTTCTATAAAACTCAAATGGATTTAGACCATTCACTTCAATATAATCGCTTAGAACTACCTGAATTGCTTCACCTTCTTCAATTTGTTTTTTCAAAAAATTTACCTTTTCTATAAAATCTTTCTTTGGTATTTTTCTTATTATTTTTGGACTTGATACGCCATTTTTAATTTCACAACTTAATAACTCTTCTTTAAATAACAAAAGATCCTGATGTGCTTTTTGATATGCGTCAGGTTCTTTAGCAATTTGCGATTTTGCAAGGTAGAGTTTATTTGTGTAGTTATCATAAACCAAAAATTTATCTACAAAATAAAATACCCCAAGGACATCTGGTAGATATTTAAGTTTTTCTCGTAAAATTCCGCATTCATTCACAAACTCAAAGCTTAAAAGTGCTATAAACCCACCAGAAAAATTACCATATTCTTCAAAGGATGCCGATTGATTTTTCTTTAAAAATTCTTTAATAAAGCCCAAATCTTGTCGCGTGCCTTCTAATTGGCCGTTTTTGTCTAAAACAAACTTTTTTACATTAAAAGCCAAAAAGGAAAACCTACTGTAAATCTTTTTTTGATTGGCACTTTCAAGCAACAAACAATTTTCTTTGTCTAATAAGCTTCTAAGTAAACTAACAGGTGTTTCTAAATCGCCATCAATTTCCATATAAACTGGTATTCTATCGTAAACTTTCGACAACTCTAAAAATTCACTATAAGCCGGATACATTAAACCTCCTTAAAACAAAAAAGCCGCTTAAACCATTCTAGGCTTAAGCGGCCAAAAACAAAAAAGCCGCTTAAAGCACTCACCTGGACTATCCCCAGATGCGCTTCAAGCGGCGCTAAAATCAAAAGGATAGCCTTTTAGCTACCCCACCACCATATATTTTTTAATGTTGAAATCTTAGCCAATACTTTCATACATTTGTAATGTATCATAAATATTTCAAAAGTCAAGAAATTTTTTCTTTTTTATAAACGTTCAGTACAGCATCAGCTAAACTTACAATTATAGGACCCGCAAAAATACCGATTAAACCAAAAAAAACTATGCCACCCATTATACTAAAAAATAAAACTAAAGGATGAATACTCATATATGAGCCAATTAATAACGGCCTTATGTAATTATCAACACTACCTACAAAAACCCCACCCCATACAAGCAAAAACAAACCTTTTATATATGAGCCAGTAATTAAAAAATACAAACTTGCTGGAGCCCATAAAAGCGCTGTACCAACAACCGGTACAAATGAAACTATTGCACCAAGCCCAATCCATATAAAAAAGCCACTAATGCCTACAATTAAAAAACTCAAGGCACACAAAATACCCTGTATCAATGCTATAATAACGCCACCAATAAGTGTAGCTTTAAGGCTTAACTTTATTGTTTGCTTTAATTTTTCAAATGTCTTTTTATCTTGTATGAAACTTTCTATGTAGTTCAAAAATTTATCTTTGTCTTTAATAATGTAAAATGAAACCAACAACGCAAAAATTAAATCTGTAATAGTTTTGTAAGTGTAAGAAAATACACTTAGTGCGTTTTTTGTCAAAAAATCCATAATTTGAGTATTTATATTAGCTGTATAATCTTTTACAAAACCGAAAAAAGGTAAATTAAAATTAGAATACTCTGCAATAGCTTTTTTTGAAAATTCTAAAATAGAATTTATCTGTGAAGAAGATATACCAATCAAAAAAACAAACGGCAACAAAATCAAAATAAGCATTATAAAAAGCACAATCAAGCTTGACCAAAGGTCACTTTTAACAAATTTTTGCGTATAAACCTTAACTGGCATAAATACAATAGCAAGGACAATCCCCCACAAAATAGGCTTCCAAAACGGTATGATTATAAGTACAGTTAATATAATTGTTGCAACAAGAGAAAAACTCAAGAAATTAAGTTTCATATTTTCCTGTATATTTTAGCATAAACTCTACTAAGAAAAGGGCTTTTGTAAATTTTAAGTCTTTTATCCAGCCAATCACCACCCCTTACTTCTATGCGTTTTAGCTCAAACAAATCGTCATCAGGCATATTCTGACCAATTTTAAGTGTAAAAGCAGCCTTATAGGCCCTTTTGACATACTCTTTTGATACTTCATCATAACTACCAAATGGATAGCAAAAAAAATCAATGCTTTTGTTAAGTTGTTCTTCTAAAATGCACTTTGATTTAAAAACTTCTATCTCAAGCCTCTTCATGCGCTCATATCTGGGTTCTATGTGCATATTTAGAGTATTTTTTTTTAAATATTTTTTATATTGCCTGTAGAGGATTTTTTGCGCATTTTTCTTTTTAAAAAACAATATACCATTGTGTTTTGCCACAAAATCGTGCATATAGTCTCTAAGCTTTAAATCATCAATAATACATTCACATGCACAATCCCATTTTTTTTCATACACAGGTATACCAAGTCTTTTATCGTGAGTATACTCAAAAAACCACTCACCAAGTCTTGAATCATTAAATTTAAACACTTTGTTTGAACAAAAGCATGCTTTATGATTTAAAGAGTGGGACTGTATATCAATCAATTTTGAATCTTGCAAAAACCTAAGTTCCTCAAAACTCAAATAGTGTGATTTTTCTAAAAACTCATTGACAGAATTTGCCATATTTAATTTTTTAAGCTCTTCAATATCCATTCTTTTAATATTTTTTGCAAGTTTGTTCACTATTACAAATATGGTAGCAAAAAACTCGTATTTTTTAAGAATAGGATATGCGTATACAAGGTTATCTGCATATCCATCATCAAATGTTATTGCAACAGCTTTTTTTGGCAATTTTAAGTTGCCTTTAACAAACTCGTAAATATCGGAGAGTCTAACAGAAACATATCCGTATTTTTTAAGTGTAAATAGGTTTTGTTCAAATGTATCCGGATCTATGCGTTGACCATAATTAATTGAATGATAGCACAGTACTATTGCACCCATAAATTTTCCATAAAATTCTTTAGTTTAGCATACACCTGTTTTGGTTTAAGTTCAAGCAAACAATTTGGTTTTTCGCATTCTTTTTTAGAACAAGGCTGACAAAAAATGCCAAGCTGAATATAATCATGCAAAAGATTATTTGGCGGGTGCCATCCTTTTGGGTTACTTGCTCCAAATATTGTAAATGAAGGTATACCTAAAGCAACAGCAATGTGTTTTGGTGCTGAATCGTTGCCTATGTGAAGCAATGCACGCTTAATCAAACTAACAAGTTCGCCAACACTTGAATCTCTATAAAAGAAATGATTATATTTGCTTAATTTTAAAGCATTTTCTACATAGTGACATTCGCTTTTTGCAGCTGTAAAAACTAAATCAAAGCCATCCTGTTTTAACATATCCGCCAATTCTATGTAATAACTATCAGGCCATCTACGTGTTTGTCTTTTATGCGTAATAGAGATTGTTATTAAATTTTTTATTTTGTTTTTATCAAGAAAAGTTTCAACTTTTTTATCGTCGCTATCTGAAGAAAAAATTCTAAATTGTAATTTATCACAATCATCATTAAAAATTTTTAAAAACTGGAGTTTATCGTATGCGCTGTAGCCTTTATCTTCATAATCCAACAAATTGGTATAAAAATATTTTCGCCAAGATTTATTAAAAGCAAAGCTTTGTGCGCCAGAAAATTTGCATATTGTTGCAGTTCTTAAATTTGACATACAATCTATTATTACATCAAACTTCTCTTTCCTGATTTTTTTTATAGTAATAAGCTCATTTAATACTGAATTGCTGCTTATAATAATTTTATCTGAAAGGACCGGATCATTCTTTAAAAGGTCAAAACCAAGTTTCTCGGTTAAAATATATAAATCATGATTTAACTCAAGAAGTCTGCTAAATAAGGGAGTTGCAAGGATTAAATCCCCAAGTTGCCTTAACTGAATAACTAATATTTTCATAAAATAAATTGATTTTAAATTGGTAGCGGCGCAGGGACTTGAACCCCGGACATTGCGGATATGAGCCGCATGCTCTAACCAACTGAGCTACGCCGCCCTCATATCTTTTATATCTCAAACCCCCTGGCAGTACCTACTCTTGCCTGGGCGTTCCCAGACTACCAT
>NZ_JBMFGQ010000048.1:0-10327 GCF_049977265.1 Desulfurella sp.
GCTATAGATGGCACAACAGAAAGTAAACCCCTATGTGATAGCTCTTACGGTGATGTTAGCCACATTTATGGAGGTGCTTGACACATCTGTTGCAAATGTGGCATTGCCTCATATAGCGGGTTCTCTTTCAGTTACTGTAACAGACTCTACATGGGTTTTAACATCATACCTTGCAGCAAATGCAATGATATTGCCCATTACCGGATGGCTTTCACAAAAAATTGGACGAAAGCGTTATTTTATTGGAAGCATAGTTTTGTTTACGATATCTTCTGCGCTATGTGGTTTGTCTTTTGATTTTTATTTTTTGCTTGTTATGCGAGCATTACAGGGTTTTGCTGGTGGTGGCCTACAGCCTGTTTCGCAGGCAATTCTTATGGAGAGTTTTCCAGAAAAAAAACGCGGTATGGCAATGAGTATTTTTTCAATTGGTGTAATTTTTGCACCAATACTCGGTCCTGTAATTGGTGGGTGGCTGACTGATCAATATTCATGGCGATGGGTTTTTTATATCAATGTTCCAGTTGGTATTTTAGCCACTACTCTTACTATGATGCTTATAGAAAATCCTCCGTATGCTAAAGCGAACCCAAAACTAAAAATTGATTATTTAGCTTTGAGTTTTATTTTCATTGGAATAGCATCTCTTCAAATCATGCTTGATCAGGGTCAGAATAAAGATTGGTTTAACTCAAATTTAATTGTGATTTTGGCTTTGTTTGCATTCTTTTTTATCTCTATGTTTATCATAAAGAATTCTTTTTCCAAAGAACCTATAATAAAATTTAAACTATTTAAAGATGCTAATTACTCTATTGGTGTTTTTTTAATGTTTATGACTGGCTTTGTGCTATATTCATCATTGGCGCTTTTGCCTATATTGGTTCAAACTCTTATGGGTTATGATGCACTTAAAGCTGGTTATGCTATTGCACCAGGTGGTATTGCAAGTTTAATTATTGCACCCATAATAGGCAAGTTGTCAAATAAAATAAATATCAAAATACTTGTGGGTGGCGGTATTTTATTAGTTGTTTACTCGTTGTATTTAATGTCAGAATTTAATTTAACAGCTTCATTTGATGTGTTTGCATGGGCAAGGATTATTATGGGTTTTGGGTTGCCAGCTATGTTTATACCAATCAATTTAGTTGCTTATAAGTTTCTAAAAAAAGAAGATATGGGAGATGCAAGTGGTGTAATAAACTTTGCACGCAATATTGGGGGTTCTATTGGTATATCATTTGCTGCAACGATGCTTCAGCGAAGAGAAGTTTTCCATAGAGATGCTTTGGTTCAAAATTTCAGTCAATCGAGCGTTATTTTTCAAAATTTTTTAGATAGCACAAGGCAATATTTAGTTACACGTGGGTTTTCTTTTGCAGATAGTTACCACGCGGCGATTGATTTAATGAACAATTTGCTGTTAGCACAAAGTGCAATTATGGGTTATCAGGATGTATTTCATTTAATTATTTACTTTACATTACCGTTATTTTTTGTAATATTATTTATAAGAACAAAACAAACTAAAGATAAGAGGGTGACGCTATGAAAATTGTTTTAGTTGAAGACGATGAAAAGATAAGTAGCTTTATAGCTAAGGGTTTTAAGGAATTAGGTTACATTATTCAAGTTTTTGATAATGGTGAAGATGCATATTATTTTCTTATGAACGAAAATTACGACATAGCTATTATCGACATTATGCTACCTAAATTAAATGGTTTTGAACTAATTCAAAAATTAAGAGAAAAATCTAATAAAATACCTATTATTGTACTTAGTGCAAAAAATGCCACGGATGATAAAGTAAAAGGTTTGGAACTTGGTGCAGATGACTATTTAACAAAACCATTTGCATTTAGTGAACTTTTGTCGCGCATTAATGCCATTTATAGAAGAGTCAACAATATTAAAGAAACGGTTTTGCAATATGCGGATTTGAGCCTGGATATATTAACAAGAGAGGTTACAAAAGAAGACAAAACGATAGAATTGCAAAAAAAAGAGTATTCTTTGCTTGAGTATTTGATGCGTAATGCAGGAAGAATTGTTACAAAAACTATGATTTTAGAAAGTATATGGGGATATGATTTTGATCCTCAGACAAATGTTGTTGATGTGCTTATACATAGACTTAGAAAAAAAATAGATGATCCTTTTGATAAAAAACTCATTCACACAGTACATGGCGTAGGCTATGTTCTTAAAGAAAAATAGTTTTTTCTCGAAGATATCTGTTAAAATTTTACTATGGTATAGTGCTATATTTATATCAAACGCCATTTTTTTGTTTTTGTTGGCTTATTTTATAGTTTCTGCAACACTTAGGGATAAAGAAACCACTTCCATTAGTCTTGAAATGGAAAAAGTTTTGCTTGATGCTCAAAAATACGGCATCACTAATATTAGAAAACATATTAGCCATAAAGAGAAGGAAAATTTTTTCATTGAAGTATTTATAAAAAATAAACCAATATATACAAATGAAATTTTTAAAAACTTACCGCCAAAAAAAATAATAATCGAAAAAATTCAATCTAAAAAAACTTTTTTTACCCTAAAGCATAGCAATAGAACATTTAAATTTCAGATTTATAAGACGGATAGTTATACTATAATAATAGGCAAAGATGTAGCAGGTACAGAAGAGCTACTTGAGAATTTTAGAGAAATTTTCTTCGGTATGATTTTATTCACTATGCTTTTGGGTATAATTGGTGGTCTTATTGCTCTAAGAAAAATACTTTTACCAATAAAAAGTATTACGCAGACAGCTCAGTATATTATAAATACAGGTAAATTAAATGAACGTATAAAGGTAGAAAACACTCAGGATGAACTTTACGATTTAAGCGTTATCATAAATAAGATGCTTGATAAAATTGAAGTACTTGTAAAGTCTTTAAAAGAAACAATTGACAATGTAGCTCATGATTTAAGAACACCTCTAACAAGAATTAAAATTACCAGCGAGCTTGCATTAAGCGAACAATCTAAACTAAACCCAAAAGATGCATTACTTAGTTGTCTTGATGAATCTGACAAAATATTAACATTATTAAATGCCATTGTAGATATATCACAAATTGAAACAGGTTCATTAAAGTTAAATATTGAAAAGATACAGCTTAAAAAGCTCATAGACGATGTTATTGATTTATACGATTATGTAATTGAAGAAAATGGTATGAACTTAAGCGTAAAATGTAATGAAAATATATACATATATGGTGATTTTAATAGATTGCGACAAGCATTATCTAATTTAATGGATAATGCAATAAAATACAACAAACCAAACGGCAAAATCTCAATTAAAGCATTGGAAATTAATGATAAAATATGCCTTTTTATACGTGATACAGGCATAGGTATAGATGCTAAAGATTTACCATATATCTTTGAAAGACTATATAGAGCAGATAAAAGTAGATCTAAACAAGGCTTAGGCCTTGGACTTTCTTTGGTAAAAGCAATCATTAAAGCACATGAAGCAAAAATAAAGGTAAAAAGCAAGTTGACTTGCGGAACTATTTTTTGTATAATTTTCCAACATTAAAATCTTGTAAGATTCGTGAAATAAATTAGAAAGTAAAATCAACTAGGGTGGTGTAGGTATGTTAAAACGTGTTTTTTTTGGTTTTTTTGCTGTGGTTTTTTTTGTGTCAGCTTGTGCTGTATATAAACCATTAGAAATAAATAATTCCCAGATTAACAAAAAAATAAGTCATATTGATAAAAAAGAACTCATGAAGTATCCCAGAGGTAAAATTATTTTAACAAAACTTGAAAATAATGAGTCGTTGAATGAAAATGATATTGCAAGTCTGGCTATAATTCTTAACCCAACTTTAAAAATTGAAAGAGATAATTTAAGAATTGCAGAAGCTCAAATTGGTATTTCAAAAACAATACCAAATCCGAGCATTTCATTTGATACGAGTTTTCCTGTAGCTGGAAATATTGTCAATACATACAATGGATATTCAGTTGGACTTTCTTATCCAATTGATTGGATATTTTCACATAATTTAAAAGTAAAAAGTGCTTTGTTTGAATACGAGTCAAAAAAATTAAGCTATAATTTTAATGCATACCAAATTATGCAGGATTCAAAAATAAAGGTAGCAAACATATATTATTTAGAACTAATATTGAAAGAGCTATCAGATAAATTAAACCTTTATAAGAAAATTTACGATACTGTAAAGGTAGCCTATAATAAACATCTTGTTTTATTAAGTGATTTGCAATTAGCAAAAAATGAGTACGAAAAATCGAAAATTCAATATCTAGACACTAAAACCATGTTAGAAAAAGAAAATGATAGTTTAAATAATATACTGGGCATTCCTTTAAGTGCAAAATTAAAAATTAATTTTGTGCCTAACAATAATTTTGATTTACCGGATCTTGAAGATTTATATAGTAATGTAACAAATCGGGTAGATATAGTTGCTTATAAATTAGCCTATCAGTCCCAGGAAGAAAAAACACGCCTTGCTTTTGCCCAGCAATTTCCAAAAATTTCTATAAATTTTCCTTTTAGTCGTGATACGTCGAATGTACAAACATTGGGTATTGGTGTTTCTATAGACTTTCCTATATTTAATACAAATAAAGCCCAGATAAATTTACAAGAAGCTACAAGAAAAAAGATGTATGATGAATATGTATTTAGGATTATATCAGCAAGGTTTGATATAAAAAGACTTGTATCTGATATAAAAAATATTCAACATCAGCTTGCAATTTTAAATGTAGATTACAATGATAGCTCAAAACTTTTAACTAATTATGAACAAGCGTATAAAAATGGTTATATAAGCATAATCGAATTTTATAAAAATTCAAATGATGTAATTGATAAAAAGATTAACATATTAAATTTAGAAAAATCTTTATACAGTATGCGTATAGCTTTGGAAATTGCATCAGGAAAAAAAATTTAGGTAGGTGAGGAATGAAAAGAGTTGTATTGGCAATTGTAGGTATTGCAATTATAATTATTTTTATTGTAGCATATTTATTCAATAAAAATAAATCAACCCCAGATAACCTGTCCAATAAAACTCTCATTGCTACAGTAAATGTGGCACCCATTAAAGTTAAAACAATGTCAAAATATATAGTAGCTTATGGAATTGTTGAATCAAAACCTGGCACTGCCAACACCGTTTCTTTAAATTTTGATGCTACCATTAACAAGCTATATGTGGTTGATGGTCAAAATGTAGTAAAAGGTCAATTGCTTTTTAGTGTAATACCGTCTCCAACTGTGCAGTCTCAATTAATGCAGGCAGAAAACTCACTAAATTCGGCAAGAGAAAATTTAAAAATTGTACAGGAAAAATTTAAGCTCCATCTTGTAAGCAAGCAGGATATTTTAAATGCCCAAAATGCATTAAATCAGGCTAGGATAATTTATGATAATTTAAAAAAAACGTATACGGATAAAGTTTACTCCAATATAGATGGCGTTGTTACCAAAATCAATTATACGCAAGGCTCTAGTGTGGTATCTGGCAGTCCAATTTTATCGATAGCAGATGTTAAGAATATTGCTATAAAGTGCGGTGTTGAGCCAGAAGATATTAATTTTTTAAAGCCAGATTTGACAGCTACAATTTCATTAATTGATTATAATAAAAAAATTACAGGCAAAATTATTTCGATATCAAATATTATTGATCCTGCAACCCACCTGATAAATATTTACATTTTGCCTGATACGAAAAAAGATTTAATCTTGAATAGTTATGTAGAAGTTAATATACCGATTTTTACAAAGACAGGCCTTGGTGTGCCAAAATCTGCTTTGTTGTACGAAAATGGCCATTATGTGATATATACAGTAAAAAACGGTGTAGCTAAAAAGCATGTTGTAAATGTAATTTTAAAGAATGAAAACTACGCACTTGTTTCATCAGCCGATCTTACAGATAAAGACATGGTTGTAACACAAGGAGCATATGAATTAAAAAATAATATGAATGTAAAGGTTCAAAAATGAAATTTCAGGAACTTTTGTGGAGAAAGAAAAAAGCGATTATATTTTTAATCATTGTAATTGTTTTTGGCGGCGTTTTTGCGACTTTTAAAACACCTGTTGCTTTGTTTCCAAATGTTGAATTTCCTCGCATACGAGTAACGGTAGATAGTGGCGATATTCCTGCAAATACAATGGTTGTTGAAGTTACAAAGAAAGTTGAGCAGACGCTTAGAGCTGTGCCAGATGTAGTGCATATTCGATCAACAACCAGCAGAGGTTCTGCAGAATTTATACTGGATTTTGGTTGGGGACAAAATATGAATGTTAATCTATTAAATGTTGAATCTGCTCTTAATGGAATTTTGCCAACATTACCAAAAGGTACTACATTTCATGCAATTAGGATGTATCCAACCGTTTATCCGGCTATTGCTTATAGTTTAACATCAGATAATCATTCACTTGTAGAGTTAAGGGATATAGCTTTATACGAGATTAAACCTTTGCTTTTAAATATTAAAGGTGTCGCAAATGTCCAGGTTCAAGGTGGCGAAAAAGAAGAATACCATGTGTTAGTTAATCCAATGAAACTCTACACTTACAATTTAACAATGAGCGATGTGATAAAATCTCTGTCGAATTCAAATGTTATTAGTGCTGTTGGCAGGCTTGAAGATTACTATAAGCTTTATTTAGCAGTTTCTAAATCTCAATTGCACAATATGCAATCAATTGAAGATACAGTTTTAAAAACTAGCTCTAATGGTATTGTGCGTTTAAGTGATATAGCAACCATAAAAAAATCCATTGTTCCTAATTGGACCAAGGTTGTTGCTAATGGTAAAAATGCTGTTATTGTACAAATTATCCAATCACCTCAAGGCAATACAGTTCAAATTGCTCATGATGTAGATAAGAAGTTGCATGAGTTTAAAAGCAAATTGCCAGGTGGTATAAAAATTGCCAAGTGGTATGATCAAAGTAAACTAATAGTTTCTTCTACGCATAGCTTAAGGGATGCTATTATTATAGGTATTATTCTTTCTATTATTATTGTACTTGTTTTTTTAAACAACTTTAAAATAACAGTTACGCTTCTAATTAGTTTACCTACGATCTTATTTACCACAATACTTTTAATATATGTTTTTAAAATGAGTTTTAATATCATGACATTAGGTGGTATTGCAGCTGCTGTGGGTTTAATTATTGATGATGTAATAGTTATGATTGAGTATATTATGCGTTTTGTTGAAGAACGCAAAAACGAAGATATATCAAAAGTTATACCTTTAGCTGTTAAGGATTTCTTAAAACCACTTTTAGGTTCATCACTTTCTACAACTGTAATATTTATACCATTTGCGTTTTTATCAGGCGTAACGGGCGCATTTTTTAAGACACTTTCTATTACTATGGCAATGAGCCTTGTAATTTCTTTTTTAGTTACGGTTGTTTTGGTGCCAATAATAGCAAGAAAACTATTATACCGTGGTATAGGTAAAGAAAAGAAAAACATAATTGTTGATTTTTTGGCAAAATTATACAAGAATGCAATAAATTTTTCTTTTAGAAAGCCTGTTATTATATATTTACTTGTTTTAATTTTAGTTATATGTGGTATTTATAGTTTTAAAAATATTGGAAGTGGTTTTATGCCGTCTATGGATGAAGGTGGATTTGTTCTTGATTATGTCACAAAACCTGGTACATCTTTAAATGAAACACAGCATACGCTTAGCAAGATTGAAAAGATTATACAATCAAACAAGTATGTTCAAAACTACACCGCAAGAACTGGATTGCAGCTTGGGGGTGGCTTAACTGAGCCAAACACAGGAGATTTTTTCATAAAATTAAAACCTTTTCCAAGACCATCTGTCCAAAAAATAATGAATGATATACGAAATAAAATCGAAACGACAGTGCCAGGTGTGCATATAGATATGTCACAACTAATGGAAGATATGATAGGCGATTTAGTTGGTACTCCTTCACCAATTGAAATCAAAATTTATTCAGACAATTATTCTCAGCTACTTTCCCTTGCACCCAAAGTTGCCAATATAATATCAAAAGTGCCAGGTGTAGTAGATGTAAAAAGTGGTGTTGTATTGGCTGGAGACGCTTTAAATATTGAAATTAATCGATCAAGAGCTGCAATAGAAGGTGTTGATCCTAACTACATTACACAACAACTAAATCAATACTTAAATGGAATTGATGCAACATATATATTGGAAAGCCCAAGAATAATTGGTGTAAGGGTTTGGACACCTCAAAATTTTAGGAGAAACATTACAGATATAGAAAATTTTCCTATAAGAACTCAGGATGGTAAGCTTATACCTCTAAAGCGTATGGCAAATTTACAGATTGTGTCTGGACAACCAGAAATTGTACACGATAATTTAAAAAATATGATTGCAGTAACTGCAAGAATTAGCAGTACAAGCTTAGGTCAGGCAGTAAGTCAGGTTAAGCAGGATTTAAACAAATCTCAAATACTAAATTTAAAAGGCGTATATTATGAGTTTGGTGGTCTTTATGCGCAGCAAAAGAAAGCTTTTGCAGGCCTTTTTATCGTGCTTGTAAGCGCTGTTGTTTTGGTGTTTGTTGTGTTATTGTTTATGTATGAGGAATTTTCATTGGCAATTTTAATTTTATTAATGTCACTTTTGGCTTTAGCAGCGGACTTTATAGGTTTATATGTAACAAAAACTCAATTAAATATAACATCTATAATGGGCCTTATAATGAGTGTGGGTATAAACACAGAAACTGCAATTTTTTATATTAGCGAATACAAAGAATTTATAGAAACAAGAAATAATGTTGGAGCTATTATAAATGCTGGTAAAAATAGAATGAGACCAATAGTTATGTCTACCTTAATTGCAATTTTATCTTTAATGCCTATCGCAATTAATTTAGGACATGGATCTGATATGTTAAAGCCACTTGCAATTGCGATTATTTCTGGTTTATTTGCTCAACTATTTATGGTTTTATTTGTGTTGCCAACAGCTTTACTGGGTTTGGAAAAGCTAAAAAATAAATAGCTTAAAATTTAACATTTGTGATATAATTCCTATTCGATGAATAAACTTGAAAAACTCAGCATAGGTCAGGTTATAAAATTAAAACTCTGGTTTGAAAGTTATGTTGATGATTTTATAAAAAATTATTCAGAAAAAAAGGAAAACCTGGAATTAAAACGTATTCATACGTACAATGTTTGCAAAGAGTCCTTAAAAATCATGCAATATTATAGAAAAAACAGTGAATGCAGGCTTAGCGCATACATGATTGCTTTGTTTCATGATATCGGAAGATTTGAGCAATATGCGCTTTTTAATACATTTAATGATAGAATATCTAAAGACCATGCTGAGCTTTCTATTAAAGTTATATTAGAAAACAATTTGCTTAAAAATATAAATGATTATACAAAAAACATAATAATAAAAGCTATAGAAAATCATAATAAAGCTCAATTACCTAAATGTGTCGATTACAAACTGAACTTTTTATCAAAAGTTGTAAGAGACGCTGATAAAATTGATATATATCGAATTATTACGCAAAACTATATATCTAAAAAGCCAAATAGTGCTATAAATCTTGAATTGGAAAACAAAAATTTTATTTCAGATAATGTTTATAAAAGTATTTTAAATAAAAAACCTGTCAAATATGAAGATTTAAAAACCATAATGGATTTAAAAGTTTTACATCTAAGCTGGGTTTTTGATATTAATTTTATTTACACATTTGAAAGGATAACTAGAGAATCATACTTAGAAAAGATATTTTCCACAATGGCACAAAATAAACAAACGCAAATAATTTTTCAATTAGTTGAAAATTATGTTGATAAAAAGCTTAAGCTAGGTAGAAATGAGGTTTAAAAGAGGGCCAATAGACCCTCTTTTAAAAATAGTTTCAAAATTTAAAACACAATATGAAATGGATTTGCATAGAAAATAATCAAAACAATAACAAGCATATAGATGACCAGTGACTCGATCATAGCAAGACCAATCATCATAACGGTAAGTAACTTTCCAGAAAGACTTGGGTTTCTTGCAGTACCCAAGACTGTACCGTTAACAGCATGGCCCTGACCAATACCACCACCCCCAGCAGCTAGTCCAAGACCGATTGCTCCACCCATAGCTACAAGCATGTAATATTCTTTAAGCGAGCTTGCCGCTTGTGGAGCGCCTGCTGCAAATGCTGGAACTGCAGCAAGTAGTAAAAGTGCCGTTAGCAATAAGACCTTACCCTTCATAAAACCTCCTCACAATAAAAAAATTGTCTACTTTA
>NZ_JBMFGQ010000049.1:0-9775 GCF_049977265.1 Desulfurella sp.
TTCCAACAATACGCTCAAACTCTTCAATCAAAACTTTCTGCATAGGCTAGCCTCCTAAAACCGACTAATAAAAAAACCAAAGGCTTAGACTATTATAGCCTAAGCCGATAAAATTAATATTGTTTTGCGCCTTGAGTTGCTTCTTTTGGCAACAGAGCAAGCAAGATAACAGAAATCAACAAAGACACGCCTACAGCTGCTAATCCATAATAAACATTGCCAGTATGAGATTTTATAAAACCTATTATGTAAGGTGCAAAAAATCCACCTAAATTTCCTATAGAATTTATTACTGCAATCCCAGCTGCAGCTGCTGCCCCTGATAAAAACTTGTTTGGCAGTGCCCAAAATGGTCCAAATGCAGCATATGCTCCAGCCGTAACTATTGATAATACTATTATTGATGGAGCAGGTGTTTTTATAAATAACATTGCAAAAATTGCTATAGAACTTACAAGCAAAGGAATTTGTGTATGATAGCGCCACTCTGCCTTTTTGTCAGCTGATGAACCATTAACAACCATCATTATAGCTGCAAACAAAAATGGTATCATCGCTAAAAACCCAACTGTCTGAGCACTATAAGACTTTGACAGACCTTTTATAATTTGCGGTAGCCAAAAGCTTATTGCGTACAATCCCATAATCAGTCCAAAAAAATATATAAAAGCAAGCAACCACACACGTCCATTTTTCATAGCTTCACCCACTGTCATTTTTTGTTGCTTAGCTTTTTCTGCCTGCTCTTGAGCTATCTCATTTGTCAGCCAATCTCTTTCTTGTTGAGTTAAAAATTTTGCCTCAGATGGTTTATTTGGCAAAATAAAGAAAGTTAATATACCAAATATAACAGCTGGTGCTCCTTCTAATATAAATAGCCATCTCCAACTTTCAAGCCCAACCCAGTGGACATGATCCAATATGATACCTGATATAGGAGAGCCAATAACACTGGAAACCGCCAAAGCCGTCATAAATAGAGCCACAGCCTGTGCAAGCTCACGCTGTGGGAACCAGTATGTTAAAAACAAAATAACACCAGGAAAAAATCCAGCTTCAGTAAGACCCAATAAAAATCTAGCAATATATAGATGCACTGGTGAATTTGCAAAACCAGTTAAAGTAGCAACAAAACCCCAAATTACCAAAATTAACGATATCCAAAACCTTGCGCCAATTTTGTGTAACATTAAATTGCTTGGCACCTGAAATATCAGATAACCTATAAAAAAAATACCAGCAGCAAAACCGAATTGTTCAGCGCTTAATCCAAGATCCTTGTTCATTTTTAAAGCGGCAAAACCTAAATTAACTCTGTCTAAAAAATTAATAACATACAGCAAAAACATGTACGGTATTAAAAACCGCTTGACCTTTGAAATAGCACTTTTTGCAACGTTTTCGGCCATACACACCTCCTAAAAATTGGTCTAATAATCAGACCATTATCTAAAATTATAGTATTTTTTTATTAAATGTCAACTGTATTTTTAAATTATTAACTCATATATTGATCTTATAATTTATGAAAGTTAAAATAAAAACAGAAATAAATTATCGTTAAATGTTGTGCTTGCTAAATTTGTCAAGGTAATTTTTAAATTCTTGGTCTATAAAAGCAAGGTGTTTTGACATGCTTTGTTTTGCAAGAAAAGGATCATTTTGTAAAATTGCATCTAACACAGCTTTATGTTCAAGTAGCAATTCTCTTTTTGATAAGCCTTTTATTTTTGTAACATATTCCCTTCCTACTTTTACAGTATCCTTTAGCAGGTTAAAAATCGACATCATCATATGGTAAAGTACAGTGTTTTTTGAAGCTCTAATGATAGATAAATGAAACTCTGCATCTTCGTACTCACCAGAATTTGATTTACTGCTTATTTTTTCTAATTCTAAATAAGCTTCGCTAACATATTTTTTTGACTCTTCATCGGCATTTTTTGCTGCCATCTCAACTGCCCAAACTTCAAGTGTTTTTCTAATTTCCATAAGCTCCCAGGTTAACCTTGGGTCTTTCACAAGTAAATTGTCAATACCTTTTAGTATGTCTTCGCCAACAGATTTTATAAATGTGCCATCACCCTGAATGCTTTCAATCAAACCTTTTGCTTCTAAAATATTTAACGCTTCTCTAACAGAACTTCTGCTTACTTCAAACATCTTAGCCAAATCGCGCTCTGAAGGTAGTTTTTCGTTTGGTTTTAAATAGCCGTCTTTTATATAAAATTCTATTTGATATACAATTTCTTCTGAGATCTTTTTTTGCCTAATTGGTTTGAAAATCATACCATTATCTAATTTATTCTTTTTTACTAATACATAATTTATATATTGTTTGAGCCAATTCTTCAGACCTTGATGACAAAGAATAAGATTTATTACTTAAACGCCATTTAAGTCCGTTGAAAATTATACTACCCAAAATGACATCAGCAATAACCTGATTTTGTGGGCAATCATTAATTAAATTAATAATATTTTGTCTATAATCAAATACAATTTTTTGCAATTTTTCTTTTTTTTGAATATCACCAATATGAATTTCATCAGAAAAAACCATTACGGGAAGAACTTCGTTGTTTTCAACCATTTTAAAATGCTCATTTATAATCTTAAAAATTCTTTCATACAAATTATCTTCTTTTTCTGCTGTTTTTATAATATTATTCAAAAGGATTCCTATATTATCCAGAAAATACAAAATAAGCTCGTCTCTATTTTTAAAGTATTTATAAATTGCTGGTTGCGAAACTTGCAATATATCAGCTACCGCTTTTGTTGTTACATTATTAAAACCTTTTTGAGCTGCAATTTGACCTATAGCTTTAAATACTTCATTTTTTCTTTCTTGTTTTGACTTTCTCACACGGTTAATTATAAACTTTTTTTAACCTCTTGGCAAATGTTTTTTAATCGCCTTTTAACTTAAATTCCCATTTAATCATCTCTTCTTTTACTAATTGATCATCATTTGCATTTGGTAGCAACGCAAGGTAGATATTCATATGAGAAATTGCTTTTTGGCAATCTTGCGCTTGAGCATATAACAAATAACAAAGATATATCGTGATGTAGATGTAGATTTGAATTAAATGGATTACTTTCTATCACACTATTTAATTGTTCTATGGCTTTATCTAGCTTGTTTTCCTGATAATACACTTGAGCGTGTATAATGGTTTTTTTAGAATTTTCATCAAGTTCTACTGGTGAGGGACTTTTTGCAATAATGTTTGCTACAATCGAGTATATTTGCGATTGTTTATTTGCATCAAGCCACAGCCATTGACCATTTGGATTAACTTCCAAAAAATAATAGTCTTTGTCATCATAGAGAAAATCTAACCTTCCAAAATGCAACTTTAATTCATCCATAAACTTAAATATATTTTTATACCAAAATTCTTTTTCAATATATTCTTCATAATCTGATAATTTTTCTTGCTTTATCAATAGATCATGTTTTAGTGAGGGCTTTCTCCATAAAACCTTTTTAATGTTAGAACTATTCGCAATTCTGCCAACTGGGTCTTTAATTTCAAAACCGCTATTATTTAAAATAATATTGTAATTTTCAAAACAATCTGAGTTAAGTCTAAATAAATTATTTTCTCCCATATAATAAATCAGCATATCAATTGTCGTATCAAATGTAGTAGAATAAATTAATAGCATAAAAACAAGCCAAGCCCAATAGCTTGGCAATAATTTTAAGTATCTGCTTCGTTTGTAGAACTTTCGCCGTCAAACATTGTTGAGCTTTTTGTACTCCAAATAATCAAATCAAAATTTGACCCTACAAAACGTCTTTGCTCTTTAAAATTGTAATCGCCCGTTTCTTTAATCAAAGTTTCGACACTAATTCTCTCTTTCTGCCTTGCAAAAATTTTAAGGTTTTCATATGAACCTCCTAATTTATTACTTAAATAAATTGAAATTTAATTCAGGTCAAATTATTTTTTTTACTATAATTTCAACTTAAATTAATTTTTTTTAATCATAAATATATAATATATGGTTAACTATTTTTTTTAAACTTAATTATTAACTTTTATTTTAAATTTTTTTAAAAAAATTTCTTGACACTAAAAATAAATTCTTATATTATTTTAAAAGAGAAATATAAAATTATACAAGGGGGGGGTAGAATGAACGGTCAGACTTCAAAAGGTGACGATTTATTAATCAAAACATCAGAAGAGTTTCTTCAAAAAGCTAACTTAAATCCGAAGCTTTATGAAGAATACATTCAGTGGGCCAAAAACGATTGGGAAGGCTTTTGGGATTATTTTGGAAAAAATGAAATTACATGGTTTGAACCTTTCAAAAAAGTATTTGATGATTCAAATGCTCCATTTTATAAATTTTTTGTAGGTGGAAAGTTAAATATTAGCTATAATTGCATAGATAGGCACCTTTCTACATGGAAAAAAAACAGAGCCGCAATCATCTGGGAAAGCGAAATTGGCGAAAGCAAAACAATAACATACAGAGAACTCTATTATCAGGTTAATAAATTTGCAAATGTTTTAAAAACTTTAGGTGTTAAAAAAGGCGATAGGGTTGTTCTTTATATGCCAATGATAGTTGAGCTTCCCATTGCCATGCTTGCATGTGCAAGGATTGGAGCCATACACAGCGTAGTTTTTGGCGGTTTTTCGCCAGCTGCACTAAAAGAGCGCATAATTGATGCAAACGCAAATGTAATAGTAACAGCAGATGGCGGAAGAAGAGGTGGTAGAGCCATACCGCTAAAAGACAGCGTAGATGAAGCAATTAAAGATTTAAAAAACATAAAATATGTGGTCGTTGTAAAGCACATTGGCAGAGATGTTTTTATGAAAACACTCAGAGATTTCTGGTGGAATGACCTCATGAGTGACCCGGATTATGCTAAAAACTATTGCGAACCTGAAGTTATGGACTCTGAAGATCCGTTTTTTTTGCTTTACACTTCAGGATCAACTGGAAAGCCAAAAGGCGTTTTACATACAACTGCAGGTTATTTAATATGGAGGATTCTAACAGCTAAATGGGTATTTGACTTAAAAGACGAAGATACATTCTGGAGTACAGCCGATTTAGGTTGGATCTCAGGACATTCATACACGCTTTATGGACCTTTGTCTATTGGCTCAACTACGCTTATATACGAAGGAATACCAATATACCCAGATCCAGGCCAATGGTGGCGTTTAATTGAAAAATACAGTGTAAATGTCCTATACACAGCGCCAACTGCCATCAGGGCACTTATGAAATATGGAGAAGAACACCCCAAAAAATACAATTTATCATCTTTAAGACTATTAACAACAGGAGGAGAAAGGCTCAATTCTGCTGCCTGGTTGTGGTATTACAAAAATGTAGGTCAAGAAAAATGTCCTATAATAGATGCATATGGCCAAACGGAAACAGCAGGCCACATGCTCTCATCTTTGCCAATTGTGCCACAAAAACCTGGTTCTGTAGGTATTCCCGTACCTGGTGCGTTCCCAGAAATTGTTGACGATGAAGGCAATATAATAACTGAACCATACAAAACAGGCAATTTAGTATTTACAAAACCATGGCCATCAATGGTCAGAACACTCTGGCAAAATGACGAATTATACAAAAAAACTTACTGGAGTGCATTTGATGGTAAATATTACTTAACAGGAGATATTGCATACAAAGATGAAGATGGCTATTTCTGGATGGAAGGCAGAATTGATGATGTTGTAAATGTTTCGGCTCATAGAATAGGGTGCGCTGAAATTGAAAATGCACTTACAAGCTATCCAGCCATTGCTGAAGCTGCTGTTGTCGGTGTACCAGATGATGTCACAGGCGAAGCGATTTTTGCATATGTAGTTCTAAAAGAAGGCGTAGATTTAACACATCATGATGAACTTGTGCGAGACATCAGGGATCATGTAGGCAGACAAATTGGGCCAATTGCCAAGCCATCAGAAATTGTGTTTGTTGACCAGATGCCAAAAACAAGATCTGGAAAAATCGTTAGAAGGCTTTTAAAAGCCCTTGCAACAGATAAACCCATAACACAAGATATTTCAACTTTAGAAGACACAACAGTAATAGAAAAACTCAAAAAAGCTCTCAAAGAAAGAAACGATTAAGATATATCTGGCTGGCTATTTTGCTAGCCAGATATCTACTCAATCAAATCTTTACAAATTTTTTTCATATTCTTGAAGATTTATTTACAATTTAAATTATACACTTTCAAATAAAATAAGGAGGAAAATATGGCTGAATTTAGCCGCAGAAAAGCAATTGAAATATTTGGGGCAACGCTTGCCACAATTTTAATTAACCCAAAAGTTTATTCAAGCCAGATTGATCAGATAGGACAGCCAATTACATTTGAAAAAACTGACACACCAGGTATAATATTTATAGTAGGCGATGGAATGCCCATTTCTACGCTTACAGCCCTGCAGAGCCTAAGAAATAGCATTGACAAAACAACAACTTTTTATAAAAAGTTTCAAAGCAATGACGCTACAATCGCATATATGGGCACAGAATCTCTAAGCAGTATTGTAACAGACTCAGCACCTGCAAGTGCTGCATGGGCAACTGGCACAAAAACAGTAAATCATTTTTTAAGTGTATTGCCAAATGATAAAATTCTTAAAACAATAGCGGAACTTGCAAAAGAAAATGGCTATAATGTTGGTTTTGTAACAACAACACGCGTTACACACGCAACGCCTGCTGCATGGTATTCTCATAATAAAGACAGAGATGATGAAGCAAATATTGCGCTTGAAGCTTTAAGGTTAAAACCTGCCGTGCTTATGGGTGGTGGGTTAAAGTATTTTAGTAAAGAAGCAAATCCTAAACTAAAAAAAGATACATTGTCAGATTTTAAAAAAGAAGGTTATGCTGTATATACAGATAAGGAGCAACTAAAACAAATCGATTACAACAAGCCAATACTTGGTTTATTTGCAAAATCTCATATTGACTATTACATTGATAGGTTAAATGATAAAAATCTTGAAAGTCAACCTTCTCTTGCTTTAATGAGTGCAATTGCCCTAAAAAAACTACAAATGGCAAAAAAAGGCTTTGTACTACAAATTGAAGCTGGCAGAATTGACCATGCAAATCATGCAAATGATTGCATGGGCGCGTTAATGGAAACAGCAGAGCTTGACCAAGTTTTAGATGTGGTTGATGAGTATTTAAAAACTAACGCAAAAACGCTTGTTATTGTTACAAGCGACCATGGCACTGGAGGGTTTAATGTATTCGGTACTGGCGCAGATTATAATGACTCAACAGAAGCCTTTTTAAAATATAAACAAGTAAAAGCAAGCATACCCTATATTACAAAAAAAATTGAAAATAAAGGCTCAAAAGAAGTCCAGGACATTGTAGAATACTACACTGGCTTTAAAATTGAACCGTCCGAAGCTCAATTAATAATTGACTCACGAAGCCCAGATTTTACAGGAATTACTGGAAATTATCTGTATAGAGCCTATGATTCATGCGCGCTTGGTGCTGTGCTTGCAAAATGCGCATATCCACTCTCAAAAGATGGTGATCAAAAAGGGAAAGCAAATTTGCGCAGGGGTAATGTGTATTTTGTTTCAACAACACACACAGGTGAAGACCAAGTAATTTTATCTTACGGATTCCGCTCAAGGGAGCTAATTGCTTCAAGAAGGATTGAAAACACTGACCTATTTAACGCCATGGCATCTTTTTTAAATATAAAACCCTACAAAAATCCCACTATGACAAAAAAAGAAGCAAAAGCTATTATGCAAGCCTATTACAAAGACTACACATATGAAAAATTAGCTAAAAGCTTTCAATTGCATGTAACTTAAAGATTGGATTTGGTAAATATAGTTTTTGTAATTACTTTGGCTTAAAGCCAAGGAGCAAAATATGAAGGAGAGAATAAATAAAATGTTTGATAGTCTAACACATGCATACCAGCCAATAGTAAATATTCATACAGGTAAATCCATAGGTTTTGAAGCCCTATTAAGAAACTTTTTAGAAAGTGGTTTTGAAAATATTGATGCGGTATTTAACTATGCATACGCAAACGATAGCTTGTTTACGCTGGACATGAATTTAAGAAAAAAAGCTATACAAAAAATCAAAAACAGCGATATTTTTCAAAATGATACTTTGCTTTTTTATAATCTTGACAATAGAACATTAACTTCAAAAGATTATGAATTTGGAAAAACAATAGAATTCTTGGATGAACTTAATATATCACCATCAAATATATGTTTTGAGGTTTCTGAGAAACATTATCTTGAATGTTCTGAATATTTAATCAATCTTTTAAATAATTATAAAAAACAGGGCTTTAGCATATCGATTGACGATTTTGGCGTAAAGTTTTCTGGTTTAGAGTATATTTATAACTTTGAACCAGATTATGTAAAAATTGACAGATTTTTTATAAGCGATATAAATAAAAATCATAAAAAAAGATTATTTGTAGAGCATGTTATAAGCTTGTGCTCAAAACTTGGCATAAAAACCATAGCAGAGGGCATAGAAACACTTGAAGAACTAAAAGAATGTAAAGAAATGGGTTTTAATTTTGCCCAAGGCTATTTTATAGAAAAACCGCAGATTGATCTGTCTTCATTAAAATCTGTTTATGAGCATATAAATGAGATAAAAAGCACAAGATCGCAAACAGACACAGATCTAATTTTAGAAAATTTAAAATCAATAGAACCCATAAACATTAATGAAAGCATAATAAATTGTTTATACAGATTTAAAGACGCTTCCGTAAATTTACTGCCTGTAGTTGACAATAAAATGCGACCCATTGGTGTTATAACAGAAAAAGATCTTAAAAATTACGCTTACTCACCTTATGGAAAAGATTTGTTAACAAATAAAACATACAATAAACCCCTATCTGCGGTTATTACAAAAGCTCCAATCGTATGCGCTACAAGCAAAATAGAAGATATAATTGAAAGTTTTGTACAAACAGGATCTGTTAATACAAAAGAAATACCGCCAGTTTTAGTAGTACAAAATGAAAAATACATAGGTTGTCTTGATGCTGCAACTATAATAAATATTGTCCATAAGTATAATTTGGTACGCGTTTCAAACCAAAATCCGCTTACAAAACTACCTGGTAATAATCCTATAAAAGATTATATACAAGAAGTTATAAACAAATCCAATCAGGCAGCTTTTATTTATTTTGATATAGACAAATTTAAAGTTTACAATGATACGTTTGGTTTCAGACAGGGAGATAGAATTATTTTATTCTTATCAGATATTTTACAAAAAACCTTTTCTCAAAAACATTATTTTGTAGGTCACATTGGGGGCGATGATTTTTTTGTAGGTTGTGATTTATCAAAAATTAGTTTTGAAGAGGTTTTTGAAAAATGCATAAAAGCACAAGATGATTTCAAATATGGCAGCAAGGTGTTCTATCCAAAAGAAATTATTGATCAAGGCTATATCAGAGCAAAAGACAGGGATGGAATTGTTAAAAATTTTGGTTTTGTAAGTGTAAGCTTTGCTATTTTGCACATTGCAAAACAAAGTGGCAACCCAGATGAAGAAAAAATTTCCAAATTGCTTGCTCTTTTAAAAAAACAGGCCAAATCTCTAAGCGCATTTAGTGTAGCAACATTGCTTGAACCAAGTATTAATTTATTTGATTTCTATGAATTGAAAAAATCTCATGCTTTTAACTTTAAACAAGCCAAATGAGGTGCAAAATGAAAACAATAAACGAGATCTTAAC
>NZ_JBMFGQ010000050.1:0-9051 GCF_049977265.1 Desulfurella sp.
AATGACTAAGCCCTAAGGGTTGCGACGAGCCTTTTTGGGTATAAAAGCATCTCAAGGGCACTTATTATATCGCATACTACAATATCACTGTTTTGGAGTGCTTCGATGTTTGCACCTTCTTTGCCAATTACGCAAATACCCAATTTAGCATATTTTAGCATAAGAGAGTCATTTTTGCCGTTTCCTATAGCTACTAAATTTGAAAGCCCGATTGATTTTGCATATTCTAATTTAAATGTTATCTGGTCGATTAATGGCGCAATAATGGTTTTGACATTCAAGCCTTTTAACTGTTCTTTAGTGCTTGAAAAAGTATCGCCTGTAACAATATGAATATCAAATGCTTTAGATAGGTTTTCTAAAATGTCTTTAGTTTCTTTTATTAGTACTCCGCTTGTTGCCAGTGTGCCGTTAAAGTCTAATATGATGCGTTTTAAGACAATTTTGCCTACACCCAAAATTTCAATTTCCATATTTTTCCTCCAATTTATTAATAAAGTTTGTTAAAAGCATGTTATTTTTTTCTTTTAGTTTATATAGGTATTTTATAGACTCTTTGGTATTTATTAATTTTAGTGTTTTTGCAATATAGAAAAGCTCAATTGTATCATAGCTTGAGCAGGAAAGCTCGTATAGGGGCTTAACTGCCTTTGTGCTTGAAATTTGCCCAAGTATATAAATTGAAAACATTCTACTTTCTCTTATAGGATTTTTAAGTGCTAAGATAAGTTTATCCTCGTAAGAAATTTTTTCAAATTCAATCAGATTATAATTACAATGCGGACATTTATTTGTTTTTCTTTCAATTTCTTGCCAGCAGTTTGGACAAAACCATTTCATAAAACCTCCCCCTTGCCTGACAAGGGGGCATATATAGTAATCCCAGGCTGATGGGCTCATAGTTTAAATACAAAGAGTGCAATTATAAACATAGCTATAATGTAGGCTATATAATAATTTAGATTTCCATTCATAATATATTTTGACAAAAAACAACTAAGTTTTTTAAACAAAATTTCTAAGCCTTGATAAATTAAATTTGAAACATCATAACTTTCAACGTAAGTGTCTTTTTCTTTCGTTCTGTAAATACCCCTTAGTACATATTCTACTATAAATGAGTAGCCCCGCGTGTTGTACATTTCATTTTCTTTTAATTTGAGACCACCTACCCACGGAGTAACTGTTTTTGTTTTTTTGTTTGAAAATTTTAACAATAAAGTAAAAAAAAGTAAGAAACCAAAAACTATTGCAAACATAAATGGTGAAACCACGCCAAAGATAGGTCTACTAGAAACCATTAAAGCAGGTTTTGGTACACCTAATATACCATCTAAAAAATTATTGTATCCAAGATAAAACACAATTAAAAATGAAAATATACCGCTTAAAATAACTAAGGCACTCATAAGGTTTTCAGCCAGTTTAATAGTAAAGTCTGGAATCTTTTTGATTGTTTGTATAGATTTTCCTAAACTTGAAAATCCTACCAACTTTTTTATGCCAAACGAGCTAAGTCCTATTGCAAGGGCAATTAATATACCAGCAAAAGTTACAATTAGCTTAAAAAAATTATCCTGAAATTTATATGATTGAAATAAACTTTCAAGTAGCATCCATTCAGAAACAAAACCTATTAAAGGTGGCACTGCGCTAAATGATAAACCAGAAATTAACATACCAAAACCAGCTGATTTGCTGACATTTTTTAGTATGCCACCTAAATCGTCTATATTTTCTTTTTGAAGTGTTTCTTTAGCGTGACCTATGGATAAAAACATTGTAGTTTTAGACAAAGAGTGTGATATTATTAAAAAAAACGCAGTTAGGTAAGAAAAATCAGCTAATATATTTAAATTACTATACCTTGCAAGCATGCTTACGCCTAAACTTGCTAAAATCATACCATTATTCTCCACTGTGGAATATGCGGGTAGTGTTTTTAACTGAGTTTCTCTGGCTGATTGTAATGCTCCCCAAAATGCACTTAAAGCACCCAGAATAACAGCTATAATTGCTAAAAAAACTGATTTTTCTAATGAAAAAACTCTAAAAACTCCATATGTGCCCACAAGCGTAAGAGGTACGGATAGTATAGCAGCAATATTAGATGGCGCTTTTGAGTAAGTTTGACCAATCCATACATGAGTGGGCACGATATCCATTTTTATAATGAACCCTAAAAATGCAAATAATGCAAATAGGTAATTATTTTGATATGCTTGAAATAAAAAAGTTCCACTATGGGCAAATATAATTGCAAAAGCAATCATTAACAAAACACTGGAGCCTTCAGAAAATGCTAAAAATTTGTAAGCTTGCTTGTATGAATTGGACTTTTCTAATATTAAAAAAAATAAACTAATATTTGTAATCTCAAAAGCAACTAAAAATGTAATAGCATCTTTTGCACAAAATATAAACAACATACTTAACATTGTGAGGTTTATTAAAAATGACATTGTTTTGCTAAATAGTTTTCCAAAATCTATTGAATACAAAGCAATTGCACTAAAGCAAACATACGCTATAATTAAAAATACGGCAGATAGTTTATCAACACCTATACTTAAGCTTAGACCATTAAATACATTGATTTGATAAGAAAAACCATTAATATAGCCTTCAAATCCTACAAAAGTGCAGCTTATTGCACCAAGGACGGCAAAAATATAACTCAATGATTTATTAAAAAAAACAGCCATACCTAAAATAAAAAACAAAATTGCAAAATCAAATGTTAACATATCAAACCACCCTGCGCTATTTCTATTAATTTTTTTAAAATTTCTGTGGGTTCTGAAACGTCTTTTAGGTGAGCTACCACATTTTTCAAATTTAATTTTTCAAAATAAAGTCCAATATTGCTGTTTTCTATAAGCATTACACCATAAGGAGAAGGCATTTGAGAAATAGCTTCTTGTATAATGGGCAACATTTTTTGTGTTGGTCTTGAGAGAATCACAAGCACATCAGCATGACGGGGTGTATTCGTAAAAAAGATTCCATAAGCGTGTAAGTTATATTTTGGCGATAATAAGCTGTAAAATTCCATCAGTAACTCAACATCTGATCCTCCATCTATACAAAATACATGCAATGATTTTTTAAATACTGTTTTTGAATTATTTGTTTTAAATTCGAATTTTTTGCTGTATTTTTTTGATAGTCCATAAATGGGCCACAAAAACATTTTATCTCCTCCTTATTTCGCCGCATCCGAAAAAAATGCGCCAAACGATTCTACAGTAAACGTAAAATCAGTAAAAATTTGTCCTATTAGAGCTTTTTCAATTGCTTTAACTAAAAAAAATGATGGTGTTGCGACATAAACATAATCTATTTTATTACCTACAAGTTCAATGTAATAATAAATTGTACCGCTTGGGGATTCTGTTAGTGCAATAGTGTTTCTTTTTTGTTGATCATCGTCAATACTTATATTTTTATTTTTTTCATCTATATTTTTTTGAAGTTTGATTAAAAGTTTTTTAATTAAATCTATTGATTGAAAGATTTCTTTTGCCCTCACAATCATCCTTGATAACGCATCTGATCCTTCTTCTAAAATAGGTTTAAAATCATCAAATAAATCTTCAAAAGACCTGGTATCTAAAGAAAAATTCATTGCTTTTACAGCTGGACCATCAAAATTAAATTCTTCAAAGTCATCTATTGTAAGAAGTCCAGTGTTGTGAAGTCTGTCTAAGTAATTTTCGCTTTTTAGAGAAAATTTATAAAGTTTTTCAAACTCGTTTACAATGTTTTCAAGCTTATTTACAAAAATTTTTAATTGATCGAGTGATATATATTTTATTGTACCTATGCTGTTGATATTTTTTAAAAATCTGTTTTTAAAAAGATATTTGTTGTTTTCAAGAATTTCGTCAAATAGGTATATAAGGTGATTTGCTAAAACTTTTTGAGCTGCTGCATCTGCTAAACGTGAAATTACATATATGTGGTTAAATATACGTTCAGTTTCTATAAAAATTAATCGCATAATTTTTGTTTTGTAGCTTGGTTGTATATTAAATGCAATTTCTATTGCTTTTGAATAAGCGAAAGAATGAGAAAATGCAAAACTTGTGCAAATTTGCTCAGCAAGTCGCAATCCTTCAAAAACATCCTTTTTAATCATTAATTTTTCTATTGAACGTGATTTGTAAGAGTTATCAATATAAACTTCTTTTATTCTTTCACCATAAGTAAAAATATTGAATGTAACCGATTCCAATAAAGCACCACTTGATGGACCCAATCTAAAATTGAACAACTCGTCTTTTGGTTCTTTTGACTCAAAAAGTTCTTTTTGCCACTTATATGCTTTAAATTCTTTGCTTTGTGAATTATCAACGAGACCAACAAATGAACCAGAGTTTACAAATAATTGCTCTGAATCTTCTTTTTTTATTATGCCAAGTAATCTTTTCATTTAATTACTCCTTGAAGGAATCGGTATAAAAATGGCAAGGATATAAAAGTAAGTATTGATAGTGTAATATTTATTATGGGCACTAACGTAAAATTGCTTTCTTTTATAGCTTTTTTTCTTTGACCACTAAAAACCATATTTATAACTTTGTAATTTATAAATAAAAAGCCACATCCAACAAAGGAAATTAATATTGATCCAATAAGCCAGCCATATAGGTCAATAGTTTTTGATAAAATTAGAAATTCTCCAAAAAAAATAGCAGAAGGCGGAGCACCAGTGACAGCTAAGCTACCAAAAAACAAAAATAAACCAGTGTGTGGCATAGTTTTAATTATGCCATTTATATCTTCAATTTTTTTGCTTTTATAATTATGCAGTATATTACCCGTGAGCATAAAAATACCAGATTTTGCAAATGCATGGGCAAATATCAAAACAATTGCACCAAATAGAGCGTATGATCCCAAACTAATTCCAATCAATGCAAGTCCCATATTTTCAATCGAAGAATAAGCAAAAAGTCTCTTGTATAGTGTTTGGTTTAAACTCATAATGCTTGCTGTAGCAACACTTAAAAAACCTAAAATAAAAGCGAATTCAGATAACAATATATTGTGATTTATCTGGAAAAGCCTTATAATTGGATACAGCGACACAGGTAGTAGTACTGCGCTAAATATAGCACTAACCGGTGCTGGTGATTTGCCATGGGCGTCAGCAAGCCAAGTATTCATAGGAAAAATTCCAGCTTTTGTACCATAGCCTATAATTAAAAGTATTGCGCCTAATAAAAATAAACTACCTGTTGGTTTTATAGTAAGTAATTTGAATATTGATAGCGTATCGCAAGCAGAGTATAAAAATAATGTAGCAATAAGTGATATTACAAGACCCACAGAAACAATTATAATATAGCGCCATGCAGCTTCCAGTGCTGTAAAGTCATTTTCTACAGCAACAAGTAAAGCACTTGAAAATGTGGTTGCTTCTATGCCAACCCAAATAAGACCTAAATTGTTTAGTATTACACTGAAAAACATTGCTGCAACGAAAATATTTAAAAGCATGAAATATTGATAAACTTTTATAAAACGCTCTTTTATATTTGAAATGTACTCAATGGAAAAAATTACGACGCCAAAATATACAATAGCTATCATTAAAGAAAATATTTTTGAAAGGTTATCTACATAAAAATAACTGCTTGAATAGTTTTTGCTAAACAAAATGAAAATAGAACTTATTAAACTCAATAAGCTTGTAAAAACAGATACAGTGCGTTCTTTTTTCCTAAATCCAATAAAGCAAAGTATAGAACCAATTGTAGCAAATAATGCTGGTAGCGTGTAAATCATCCGTATAGTTCCTCCTCTTTTTGGATATCTTCGTCACGAATTTTCATTAATATACCACCTATCATAACAATGCCTAAAATATCTAAAATAATCCCTGCTTCAACAATAAAAGGTAATCCGTTAAATAAAAAGGATAACAAGAACATAGAGTTTTCCATAACAAGGTATCCAATCAATTGAGCATATGCATTTGATCGAGACATTATTAAGAAAGCACCTTGAAGCATAAGTGTAATTGGAATTGATATCAATGATTTACCAAATTCGAAAAATACTACTGTGTATAAAATATAGCTAAAGATAGCAAGTAAAACTGATATTAAAATAGATAGACTAACGCTTACTTTGTGTTTATTTTCTCTTGCTCGAAATATTTGTTTGTTTATGGTATTTATTAAGTAACGTGGGATAAAGATTGCTCTAGTCAGAATTGTTAAAATTGATAGAATTATAATTGAAATATTATTATTTAAAACACCAAAATACATCAAAAAAATTCCTAAAATCCAGGATTGAATTGAGAATGTTTTGATATTGTTTGAAACATAATTTTGCCATTGCATAAAAATCGATAATGCTATTTCTATAAAACCAATCAGTATAAATACATTATGTTGCATTTTTTACCCTCCGCTTGTTGTTATGTAAAATACAAGCATAGCCAATAGCGTAAAACTAAAAGCTATAGCTATATAATCAAAGATTTTAAATAGTCTGTATTTTGAAACCATACTGTTAATAAATGCAAAGATTATAAGCAATATAATAATTTTAAAAAAATTGATAAACATATAAAAAAATATTGAAATCAAGCTTAATTTCATGGGAACAAAAAATGGCCATGTATAAACATTTAAAAAAACATTCATTAAAATAAATTGTTTAATATATCTGCCCCATTTTAAGAGAGCTAATTCTCTGCCTGAATATTCATGAATTAATAAAGTATCAATTGAACCTAATTCATTTAAAGAGCTGCTTTCTATGGGTAGTTGTCCGATTTCAATAATTAAAACAAATAAAAATGCAAGAGCTATAAATAAATGCACTAAAGAATAATACCAGCTTGTTGAAGTTTGCATTATGTTGTTAATTACATAAGGATTGTTGGTACCTGAAATAACACCAAGCATAATAAATATTAGCAAAATAACCGGTTCAGTAAATATTCCTATACTTGATGATCGTGATGCGCCTAAAATTGAATAGTTATTTTTGGAATCAAGCGCAGAAAGTTTAATAAGGGTCGATGCAGCACCAAACACTAAGCCGCCACCAACAAAGTCAACAACAGGACCAAATGTTAAAGGAAATGCGGTAATAATAGGCAACACCAAAGTTAAAAATAAATACATTGCAAAGCTCATATATGGTACATAAGTAAAAAATATTGAAGAGGATTCTGGATAAATGCTTTGTTTTTTAAAATATTTAAATAGATTGTAATACTCTTGGAATATAGAGGGTCCCCCTCTTGAAGACAATCTTTCATTGAAAAAATTTAAAATTCCAATAGCTAAAGGAGATAGGATAATTACATACAACAATTGCGCAATACTTAAATAAAACAGCATATAAAACCCCGCATGTATTTTTTAAATAAAGAATATATGATTTTAATAATTAAAAATGACACCAACAACCCCTACATAAATAATTTGTAGGAGTTATCAGCCTAGGTAGGCATTTTTGGCGAACTCCATCGCCACTTTTGTATTATTTTAAATTTTTTATTCATTTTGTCAAGGCTAAAGCTTGAAAACACAGTTAATTTGCTTTATTATAGCAAAAGAATGAATATTTCAAGAATAATTAGGTTGAAACTTTATAAACTAACAAAAGATCTTGGTTATGTAATTTCAAATCAATCTTATTTTTTAAAATGGCTTATTTTAGGATCTATAGTTGGTGTTATTGCTGGTTTTGGTGCTTTAGTTTTTTATTATTCTATAAAACTGTCAGAAAGTTTTTTTCTACAATACTTGCTTGGCGCAAAATTGCCGCTGCCAAAAGGTGAAAATTTAAGTGAAACTTTTGCAATTAAACGTGCATATTTGATACCATTTGTAGTAGCTTTTGGTGGTTTAATTTCAGGTTATTTAATTTTTAAATTTGCACCAGAAGCAGAAGGACATGGCACAGATGCAGCAATTGATGCTTATCATAATAAACAAGGTAACATTAGACCGCGCGTGATTTTTTTAAAAACTATAGCTTCTGCTATAACAATAGGCTCAGGTGGATCAGCTGGTAGGGAAGGGCCGACTGCTTTGATTTCGGCTGGCATCGGGTCTTTAGTTGGCAAAATCTTACACCTTAATGTTCAAGATAAGAGAAAAATTGTAGCAATTGGTATTGGTGCAGGGATTGGCACAATTTTTAAAGCACCAATAGGTGGTGCAATCTTAGCTGCTGAGGTTCTTTATAAAAGAGATTTGCAGTCTGAAGTAATTTATCCAGCTATTGTAGCAAGCGCGATAGGTTACTCTATATTTGGAAGTTTTGTAGGGTTTGAGCCTATTTTTGGGTTTTATAAATCGCCATTTAACCCATTAAGGTTGCCGTTTTATATTATTTTAGGTGTTGTGTGTGGATATTTAGCTATTGTTTACCCAAAAACATTTTATTATGTAAAAGAAAGATTTTCAAAACTTAATATAAATAATATTTACAAACCAGCAATCGGTGCATTTATAAGTGGCTTAATTTCTCTTATTTTTCCTGAAGTAATAGGCGTTGGTTATGGGTGGATTCAGTTACTTATAGATGGGAAGTTTAGTGTGTTGCCAACATTTGGTTTGCCACTTTTGTTAATTTTTTTAATAATGCCTTTTGTAAAGATTATTGCCACTGCGTTTACAATTGGCTCTGGCGGCTCTGGTGGTGTATTCGCACCCGGTATGTTTATTGGAGCATTTACTGGTGTTAGTTTAGGGGTTATTTTTCATTATTTTTTTCCTACAATAGTAAGTAATTACAATATTGGTGCGTTTGTCATTGTTGGCATGCTTGCATTGTTTGGTGCAGCAGGCAAAGTGCCAATCGCAGTTACACTAATGGTTGTGGAAATGACTGGTAGTTTGCAACTTTTGCCAGCTTTGATGATTGCTGTGTCTATATCTTACTTAATATCTGGGAGTACAACTATTTACAAATCTCAAGTAAATACACAAAAAGATTCACCCGCACATTTTGGTGAATTTAATATTCCTTTTTTAGAAAGATTAAAAATATCAGATATTGGAATATACAAAAAGA
>NZ_JBMFGQ010000051.1:0-8274 GCF_049977265.1 Desulfurella sp.
TATCGCATATTTATCCCTTAGTTTTTTTAGATGAGTGTATTTCATTATTCACCTCATATATGGAATTTAATTAATTAACTAATTTTAATTTTATATCAATTGAATAATTCAAGCATTTGAAGGAAATAATTCATAAAAAGCACTTGTTTATTTTTATTAATTTCTAAAACAAACAGCTTAAAGTTACCTGACAATAATTAAAGGCAAATCACACTCTTTTCTTAGTATTGCTTCTGTAGTGGAACCTATAATCATTTCTAAAAGGCGATTTTTATTGTATGCCCCAAGTAATAAAACGGGATTTTGTAAACTTTTTGTATATTCAATCAATGAGTCAGCTACACTTTTTTCTTTTTTTATGTATGTAATTTTTAAATCACTTTCTTCTAGTATTTGGCCTTCGTCTTTTTTTACATTAACTATGTGGATTTTAGCATGCAAATTTTGTGCGCAAACATTAGCTAAATCAAGTGCTTCTTTTGATGGATCTCTTCCGTCATAGCCTACGACAATATTCTTAATATCATAAAAATTTTTATCTGCCACAAATATAGGTTTTTTAATTTTTCTGATTGTTGATTCAATATTGCTACCCAAAATTCCCCTTTCAAATGATGCATTAACGCCTTTTTTCCCAATGAAGACCATATCGTATTCATAAGAAGTTTCTACTATTGTCATTGGTATTATACCCACTTCAATAAATGAGTGAAATTTTACATTTTCGTTTTGTGCCATCTCTGAAAAGGCTTGTAGAATACTTCTGCCTTTTTCTTCGAGTGTTTTTTTGAGTTCGGCGCTGAAGTTAATAAATGGCTCAAAACCTAAGACACCGCTTAAATCGTAAATAAATGGGCCTTCAAGTTGCATAGTATCAACAACATGCAAGGCATCCACTATACAATTAAATTTTTTTCCAAAATCAATTGCAAATTTTATTGCATTTGTGCTGTATGGGCTTGAATCAACAGCCACTAAAAGTTTACTTAAATTATACATTTTCACTCTCCATAACATTTTTTAGTTCTTCTTCGTTAATTTCTTCTTTTTCTAAAAGTAAATTTGATAGCTTTTTAAGTTTATCAAGATTATTTTCAAGTATTTTTTTCGCTTGGGCATAGCAATCATTTAGTATATTCTTTATCTCAAAATCTACAGCTTCTTTCGTTTTTTCACTTATATCGTCTTTTTGATTAAATATGCTCTCTGAACCCAAAAATTTCGATTTTGTAGGATCTTCCAAAACAGTTAAGCCTATGGCATCACTCATGCCGAATTTTGTAACTATACTTCTGGCAATATCTGTAGCACGTGATAAGTCATTTTGAGCGCCAGTTGAAATATCCTTCAAAACAATTTCTTCAGCTATACGACCTCCAAAAAGCACTTTTATGATATTAAGCATTTCCGTTTTTGTAATTAAGTATCTATCATCTGTGGGTAACTGTTGCGTGTATCCAAGGGCAGCAACGCCGCGAGGTATAATAGAGATTTTATGAACTTTGTCTGCACCTGGAGTTAAATAAGCAATTATTGCATGACCGGATTCATGCACAGCAACGCGCTTTTTTTCTTCTTCACGCATCGCCCTATTTTGTTTTTTAAGACCGGCAATTTGCCTTTCTATGGATTCTTCAAAATGTTTCATATTAACATTAGAACTATTTTCTCTTGCAGCAAGTAGTGCAGCTTCGTTAACGATATTTTCTATATCAGCGCCCACGAGCCCGGGTGTCATTTGGGCTAATCTTTTCAAATCTACATCGCTGTCTAATTGAATTTTTTTAACGTGTACCCTAAATATTGCTTCACGGCCATTTACATTTGGTTTATCAACTATAATTTGTCTATCAAATCTTCCAGGCCTTAAAAGCGCAGGATCTAAAATCTCTGGCCTATTTGTTGCAGCCATAATTATAACGCCTAAGTTTGATTCAAATCCATCCATTTCAGCAAGCAATTGATTTAAGGTTTGCTCGCGCTCATCATTTGATGTAATAGTGTTCATTGCTCTACTTTTGCCTATTGTATCGATTTCATCAATAAAAACTATGCAAGGAGCTAATTTTTTGGCTTCTTGGAATAGATCTCTCACCCTACTTGCGCCAACACCAACAAACATTTCTATAAACTCAGAACCACTAATGCTTAAAAAAGGCACTTCTGCTTCACCTGCTGTGGCTTTTGCAAGTAGAGTTTTACCTGTACCTGGTGCGCCCACGAGCAAAACACCCTTTGGAATCCTGCCTCCTAATTTCTGGTATTTGCTAGGATTTTTTAAAAATTCAACAATTTCTTCAACTTCATATTTTACTTCGTCAATGCCAGCGACATCTGAAAATTTAACATCTGGACGTTTATTCAAATAAACTTTAAACCTTCCTTTGCCAAAACCGAAAATAGAGCCACTTGAGCCCCTAATTTTTTTTGTCATAAACCACCATAAGAAAAATAACAATCCAAACGGCAAAACCCATCCAAAAATTAGGTTTGTTAACCATGTATTAGTTATGGTACCACTAAAATTTACATGGTGGGCTTCTAAATCCTTTACTAAATTAGGATCATTTACTGCAACAGTAACAAAATTTTCTTTTTGGTTTTTGGCATTTAGATACTCTCCTTTTATGTATTGCGATGAAATGTCGCAGCTAACAACTCTATTTTTAGCAACAAGCGTTTTAAATTCTGAATAGCTTAGTGTCTTTTTTTCAACCGAAAAAAAATTTTGATAGAAGTATATTGCTAAAAGTCCAATTAACAGATAGAATAGAGAAAATTTTATCAAATTTTGATAATTATTATTTTTATTTGGTTTTTCTTCTTCATTGTTTTCTTTCATTGTTTTACCTTTTAATAAATTTTGTAAATATTTCCATTTCTAGAAATTATGTAAAGAGCATTATCATAGTAAGTAAATTTTGAATCAAAAATTCCGCCCAGATTGAAAATTTGCATTACTTTTCCATTTAGTGCATTTAGTACAACCAATCTACCGTTAGATAATAAGCAAAACAAGTAATCATTGCCAGATAGATACATTGAATAAACATCATAATTATAGCTTAGGGTTTTGCTCCAAATAACATTACCACCTTGCGGTCCAAGTGCTTCTACCTGACCTTTCTCGTTTGCCACAAATAAAGCAAATGGTGAAATTTGCAAGTTTGCAAAACTTGATATTTCTTTTGACCAAACTGTGTTGGCTTTGTCTATAGCTATACTTTCAGTGTAGCCTGTCGTGCTTGCAGTGTATACATGTGTATTTGTTAATTGTGCCTTAGAGTCAACATCCACAAATAACTCTCCTTTGCCAACTTTTACTTCCCATATCTCATCTCCATTTTTTGTTAGTTTGTAAAGCATTCCATTGTCAAAACCAATATATATATAATCATTTGTAATAACTGGTATACTAAAACCTTTTACGCTCATTGGTGCTGTATTTCTATGGAAATCCCACACAATTTTTCCATTTAATTTGTCAATTTTATAAAGTGTATTGTTTGTAGTAGTTACATATAAATAGCCTTCATCTTCTACTATGCTACCTATAATAGGAAAACTAAATTGCTTTTTCCATACAATATCGCCTTTGTAGTCCATTTTTAAAAGCTGTCCTTTAGTTGTTCCTACATATATGTAATTATCAGCATAAACTTCTGCTTCTATTGGTTCTTTTATATTAAAGTGCTTTGCGTGCAATGTTTTTAAATCTATCATATACAATTTTTTGTCTAGGCTACCAATAAAAAGAGTATTGTCATAAATATATAATTTTGATCTATAAGAAACAGGACCAACGCTGTAAATTTTTTCTACCTTTACAGGCGGAGAGACTATGCTTTTTTGCTTTGCAATTGGCAGTGGCTTTTCTTCGACAGTTAAGTTAATATGTTTAGTGCTTGAGCAAGAATACATCGAAAACGCTGTAAATAAAAGTAAAATTGTACTTATTTTTTTGAGCACAAAAATCTCCTTTTTAAAATTTTTTCTAATAATTCTTCTGAGTTTGATAATGCCTGATTGATTTCATTAATATCCATACCGCAGCCGCCAAGTATAACTTTTGCAAAATTAATATCAATAAGGTCGTACGGAGAATGTGTATCTGTGTCTATAACACATTTTGCATTATATTTTTTTGCTATTTGGGATACATGACCGTTTGTTAAGCTATGTCCGCTTCTTGCTGTAATCTCTAAATACACATTATTTTTAGCTGCAAGTTCAGCTTCTTTTTGACCGATTAAACCAGGGTGTGCTAAAATATCACATTTACTTTCTATGGCGTATAAATTTGTTGAATTGGCAACATTTTCGACAGGACTTTCACCATGAACTACTATAATTTCAGCACCCAATTGCCTTGCTGATAAAATTGTGTTTTTTATTAGTTTTGGTGGCACATGAGTTATTTCAACACCATAAAAAACGTACAAACCATAGTACTTTTCAAGTCCATACGTTACTTTTTTAATATTGTTTATAATTATTTCTAAATTGGAAAAATCTGCATGGTCAGTTATGGCAATAGCTCTGTAACCTTTATCTTTTGCTCTTTTTACCAGCTCAGATGGTATAAGTTCACCATCACTAAACACCGTGTGTGTGTGAAAATCTATCATACAATACAATTTTAAACGATTGTTCGCACTTGTCAAGCTTATTTGTTGACAAGCTTATTTTATAAGTTATAATAAAAAACTAAGATAGTGGAGGTATGCTATGGATAAAGATTATTATATGTTGAACTATGAAAACACATTTAAAGATTTTGAAGAAGGCCAGATTATTGAAGGCACGATTTTAAACATCAAAGACGATTCTGTATTTGTTGACATAGGATATAAATCTGAAGGTATTGTGCCATTAAATGAATTCAAAAATGAATGTAATATTGGTGATACAATAAAAGTGATGTTTTTAGGCAAGCAAGACGCAAATGGTTTTCAGATGCTATCTAAAGCTAAAGCAGATAGGCTTATAGGATTTAAATCAATTATTCAAGCTTTTAAAGAAGACAAACCTATTAAAGGAATAATAAAAGCTTCGATAAAGGGCGGATTTTTAGTAGATGTTGATGGGTTTGTAGCTTTTTTGCCAGGCTCATTGGTGGATATATCAAAGAAGAGAAATTTCGATTATTATATTGGCAAAGAGTATGAATTTAAAGTTATCAGTTTGGAAGAACAAAAAAAGAATGCTATACTGTCGAGAAAACAGTTATTAGAAGAAATTTCTATTAAGAAAAAAACTGATTTGATAGATAAAATTAATGTTGGTGATATTGTCGAAGGAAAAGTAAAAAATATTGTTGATTATGGCGTTTTTATTGACCTCGATGGTCTTGATGGTTTTGTACACATTACAGATATATCATGGAAAAAAGTTCTAAAGCCGCAAGATGTTTTAAAACCACAGGATCTCATTAAAGCTAAAGTTATGCGTCTTGAAGATAAAGAAGGTAAAAAGAGGATATTTTTAAGCATTAAGCATCTTTTGCCAGATCCATGGGAAGAGGTAAAAATTAAAGAGGGCGATGTTGTTGAAGGTAAAATTTCAAATATAGTAGATTATGGTGTTTTTGTTGAGCTTGAAAATGGAATCGAAGGGTTGATACACAATTCCGAGATTAGTTGGATCAAGTTTCCAAAAGAAGCAAAAGAAGAATTAAGCATTGGTCAAACGGTAGAATCAAAAGTATTGATGGTTGATACTTTAAAGAAGAAAATAGCTTTAAGTATCAAAAGGCTGCAACCAGAGCCATGGTCTTTTGTTGAAGAAAAATATAACGTTGGCGATATTGTAGAAGGTGCTATAACTGGCATAAAAGATTTTGGCGTTTTTATCAAATTGGAAGAGGGAATTGAAGGCTTGATTCATACAAATGAACTTTCTTGGTCACCCGAAGAAAAGCCTAGATTGAGTGTTTCTGAAAAAATTGAAGTAAAAATTATTGATATCAATTTAGATAAGAAAAAAATTGCACTTTCATTAAGACAACTTGAGCCAGATCCCTGGAGCTTAATTGAAGGTAAATATAAAACTGGCGATATTGTAGAAGGTACTGTAACTGGCATAAAAGACTTTGGTGTTTTTGTAAAATTGGAAAATGGTGTTGAGAGCTTAGTACCAAGGAGTGAACTAAACAACATTGATGTAAATATAGGCGATAGAGTAAAAATTAAAATAATAAGGTTAGAAATACCAAAGCGAAAAATGATTTCACGATTAATGTAACAAGTGCATGAAAAAAATTTTAAAATTTTTGGTAATTTTTTTTATTTTAATTTTCATTATAAATTTTTTATATTTTGCTTTTAGCTCCAAAAAGATCGCGGTAGTTGATATTTCTGGTATCATTACACCAAATAGTGCATCTGAAATATGTAGAAAATTGAATGACGCGGAAGAAGATCCTAGATTTGCTGGCATATTACTAAAGATTGATTCACCAGGCGGTGATGCAGCGCAAAGCGAAAAAATCTACTATTTGGTAAAGAAGATAAATCAAAATAAACCTGTAGTTGCATTAATTGAGAGTGTTGGAGCAAGTGGGGCTTATTTTTCGGCATTAGGAGCCAGGAAGATTGTAACTTACCCTGCTTCTTTAACTGGTAGCATAGGGGTAATATTTGAAGGCATTAATGCTTATAAATTGGCAAATAAGATTGGTATTGAGGATTTTGTTGTAAAAAGCGGTGATGTAAAAGATGCAGGAAATCCTTTAAGGAAACCAACAAAAGCAGACAAAGAAATGATTTTTAGCGTTGTAGAAAGTGTATATAGTCAATTTTTACAGGCTGTATCTTCTTCAAGGCATATTAGTATTGAAAAGCTAAGGCCTCTTGCTAACGGAAGAGTATTTAGCGGGCAAATGGCATTGAATGAACATCTTATTGATTCAATTGGCGGATTTGATGCTGCTAAACGCTATCTTGAGGTCTATACAAAAAAGAAAAACTTAAAATTTGAAAATATCAGTGCCTCCAACAAACCGTTCTCGTGGTTTTTTAGTCTAAGCAACGTCAAAAAATTTTTAGATATATCAAATACTCCCAGCTTGCAAATGATTTTTAAATAGTTTATGTTTGAAATTAACCTTTTAAAAAACAATATACCTAATAAAATCAATATTCCAAAAAAATCAAAATTATTTTTTATAAAATTTTTGACTATATCAGTGGCGTTAATTTTAGCTTTTTGTTTAGCAATACTTGCTGGATTTTATCTTTTTAAAAAAGAAACCCAAAATCATCACAAAAACTTAAACACTCCCACTAAAAATAATATTACCGAGTCAGGAAAAAAATTTACAGTCACCAACAATACATTTAGTGTGGTAGTAAATCTAGAAAACGCTACTTCAAACTCAACAAAAACAAAGATTGAGCAAGAAGAGACGATAATTACTAAAAAGCCAGTTTCTGAAGCAAATACGCAAAGAAAAGAAACTCAGCAGCAACATGTTCAAACTCCAAAACAAAATATTTCAAAACCGAATGAGCTTGCTAAAGTTGCAGAAAAGACTTGTTTTGTTTTTTGCAATAGCGACACCCTAAAAAATTTAAAATCTATATTAGATCAAAAACAAATTAATTTCACTCTTAAAAAAATAGAAAACCCCAAATACTATTATAATGTTTATGTTGGTGGTTTAGAAAGATCTGGATTTTCAGACTTTAAAAGGGCTATTAAAGAAAAAGGTTACAATGTTATTGGTATAAAAATCTTAAACGGTAAGTATTACGTAAATTTAGGAAAAATGAATGAATCTGAAAAAAATAACTTTTTGTCCGCTTGGAAGAATTTAGGTTTTGACATTTTGGTTGACAAACAAAAAGAAATAAGTAATAAAGATTATGAAGTGAATTTTGCTTGCAGCAGGGATGTTTTTGAAGAACTAAAGCAAAAAGGCTTTAGAATTAAGACGGGGCGTGGCGCAGTTTGGTAGCGCACTTGAATGGGGTTCAAGTGGTCGGAGGTTCAAATCCTCTCGCCCCGACCATTAAAAAATCTTTATTTGCGCAATATTTTTTTATCCTGTATTTGTTTATTGTTGAAAATAAAAGATTTACTTATTTCAATTAGGAAGTTATGCAAAGTTAATAATGTTTTTAACTAAAATTCACTAACAAAAATATAGAAACTATTGTTATTATAATTTGTTCGTAAATTAGTTTATATTTAGTTATGCTGTTTAAAGAAAAATGGATGCTAAATTGATAAGCTTGATCTGATAGATCCTTAGAAATTTTTTTATTTTGAATT
>NZ_JBMFGQ010000052.1:0-8257 GCF_049977265.1 Desulfurella sp.
CCTCTTCGTCTTTAATAAGTTTTAAGACTTTCTCAACTGACATAAAAACCTCCTAAGTTTAGTTGGTCTATATTAAGCAAAAAGCGTTCTAAACTTTGCATTTCTTATTTTTATAGCTTTTTTTGCTTAAATTACCAAACAAAACTTGTATTTTTGTTAACAAAATTGTATAATTGTTTACAATGAGGAGTATTAATGTTAATGAAAATTATTTTAGCATACTTCATGAAGTAAGTAAAGTTTTGAGCAGACAAAACAATATAAGGGATGCTTTCAAAAGTATACTTAAATTGCTTTACTCTTATCTTGACATACCGGCAAGTTTTATTGCTTTGTATAACCCTATTGAAAATACGTTGGAAATAAAAGAAAGCTTTGGTTTGCTTAAAAAAGAAAAATATAAAGGTGTTTTTAGAGTAGGTGAAGGTATTGTAGGTAGTGTATTTAAAAACGAGATTCCAGCAATCATACATGATCCAAAGGAAAATAAGGATTTTTTAAACAAAATGGGCATTTTAAACCGTTTTGATTTTGATGTAGTTTTTATTGGAACCGTAATAAAAATTGGTGGAGAAAAACTTGGCGTGCTCGGTGTTTACAAAGAAAAAACGCGAAATTTATCATATGAAAACGAGATAAAGTTATTATCAATGACAAGCATTTTGATTGGTTTTGCTCAAAAAATGAACGAAAAACTTGAATTTCAAAAAAGGACATTTGAGCAGGAAAAGGAAATTTTATTAAATAAAATAGAAATTAGAGAGCCTATAGCTGAAATTATAGGCGTTTCAAAACCGATTGATAATTTAAAAAGTACTGTTTTAAAAGTTGCCAATGTTGATTCGACAGTGCTTTTAGAAGGTGAAAGCGGCACTGGAAAAAGTTTGGTTGCGAAAGTTATACATAAACTAAGCAGCAGGAAAAAAGAAGCTTTTGTTAATATAAACTGTGCAAGCATACCAGAAAACCTATTAGAAGCAGAACTTTTTGGTTATGAAAAAGGTTCATTTTCTGGTGCAATCTCTCAAAAAAAAGGAAAATTTGAAATAGCAGATAAAGGGACAATTTTTTTGGATGAGATTGGCGACATTCCGTTATCATTACAAGGAAAACTATTAACAGTAATACAGGAAAAGGAATTCTCCAGGCTTGGCAGTCTAAATACAATTTCTGTAGATGTAAGAATTATTGCAGCAACAAATAAAAATTTATATGAGCTTGTAAATGATGGAAAATTTAGAGAAGATTTATATTACAGGCTTAATGTTATACCTATAAAAATTCCACCTTTAGTTGAGCGAAAAGAAGATATACCAATACTGATAGATTATTTTTTAAAGATATTTAACGATAAATACAATAAAAGTATTCAACTTTCAAAGGAAGTTTTAATAGAATTGATTAATTATAACTGGCCTGGTAATGTAAGAGAGCTTGAAAATATTATAGAAAGACTAGTTGTTATGAATGATCATACTATTTATGTTAAAGACTTGCCTGCCTACATTTTTCAGAACATACCATTAAAAAAATACGAAATACCAATTAATAGCGACAAAAATTTGCCCAACCAGATACAAAATATTGAAAAAAAACATATAGAAACAGCATTAAAAGAAACAGGATTTGTCAAATCAAAAGCAGCTAGATTACTTAATCTTACTTTAAGGCAGCTAGACTACAGAATTCACAAATACAACATAAAATTACAAAAATAAGCACAAACAGAAAAGTCTGTTTGTGCTTGTGCTTTAATTAGCAACCTTCTACTTTTGGTTTTGCGGCTTTCTTTGCAGCTGCTGCTGGAGCTTTCTTTTCTACTTTTTTCTCAACTTTCTTTTCTACTTTTTTTTGCTCAGCTGCTTTTGCGCCAAGAGAAAGTGCTGTGGTTAAAAACATTGATGCAACCAACATTGCTAAAACTTTTTTCATGCCATACCTCCATTAAAAATTTTCAAAATTATAGTAACTTTACAAATACAAGTCAAGCATTTTTTTATTAATAAATATTAATATGTTGCTCCATGTTGCAAAAGAAAATTATAAACGCTTTGATTACCACTTTCTTTTGCTGCACCAAGTGCGGTGCCACCAACAACACTTCTTGCATTTACATCAGCACCGTGAGCAATTAAAATTTTACAGATTTCTAAATTTCCATAATAGGCTGCATACATTAGCGGGGTTGATCCATTTTTATCTTTTACATTCGGATTTATGCCTTGGGCTAATATCTTTTTTACAAGTGTAGCGTTAGAGTTTGATATAGCTTTAAATAAATCTTCTGGTGTGTATGATTTTTTTGGAATACTTTCTTTTGTTTGTTGTGCAGCAATTGATTTTTTATTGGTATTTACATTTGGACTAATAACATTTTCGCTAATTTTTTTAATATCAGCTTTATTAAGCTTCCATTCATTTCCAGATTTAATTAACTCCCAGGTACCTTCGTATGTACTAACTGCTGTTCCATCTTTTATTTTATCTTGTGCTGTTACTATAACATTTGCTTTGGATGTTTGATTATCAAGCTGCGTAATTTCTACATTTTTAAGTTCTGTTGATATAGTGTTTTTAAAACCATCAGACCAAAGATTGTAGGGTTGTTTTGTTTGAAAATTGCTAGAAAGCACTCTATAGGCTTCCCGCAAGTTATTTGGTATGTTTTGATAGTAAGTTTTAATTGTATTTAGGATAGCGTTTTTTTCTTCTTCAAGGTTTTGTAGCGTTTGGTTTTGCGTGGCATTGGTTGTTTGTGTTTGTTGAGTGATCATGTTTGAGCTTAATTCTCTAAGTTTTGCGCATGCAATTGAATTGTTTTTATTGCAAGCTATTGTATAGAAATTAATTGCTTGAGCTTCATCTTTTGGAATTTGCGTACCATTTGCATACATATCTGCAAGTCTAACGCAAGAATCTATATTACCTTTATTGCAGGATTTAGCAAGCAGTTGAGCAGCTTTTGAATACTCTTTTTTGTCAATTAACTCAAGTGCTTTTTTGTGTAAAGAAAACATGCTTTTGTATACAAAATAACCCCCAAAAGCCGCTATAGCAATTAATCCAACAACAATTATAGCAACAAGTAATGAATCATTTTTAGGTTTTTGAATAACTTTTAAATCAGGTTTTAGTGAGTCTTTGGATGTGTCAGCTTGTTTTGTCTCTTGTTTTTGTTCGTTTTGTTGCGTAATATTGTAACCACAATACTTGCAAAACTTTGAAGAATCATCTATTTCTTTGCCGCAATTTGGACAAAACATGTTTTACCCCTTTAACACTAATTTTCTTTTCTTGTATTGCGCTCTATTGCAAGAAGCGCCAAAATGATTGAATACATAAATATTACACCAAGGCCCGAGAGAGCTATTATAAGGTATGTTGACTGACTTGATTGCTTTTTCATTTTGCTTTCTATTATTGAATTTATTTTTTGGTTAAATAAATCATTGTACTGTCTGTAATAATCGTCAAGCTTGTTTGCTGGGGCTTTTTCTAAAACCTCATAAAGTCCGTCTAAGTAAGATTTCTGATATTTTGCGTCTATATTGTTTATGTTGCTTACTATATTGTTACTTATATTTTCAAAATTATCTTGAGGTAAATTTAGCTTTTTTAGTATCAATTGTGTAATGGATGTTATTTTGTTTTGAATATATTGAGCCCGTTCATTTATTTGTGCAGTATTATTTGGGGTTGTAGCGTTTGTAGTGTTTTGGTTTTCTTGATAATAGTTTGCTTTTATAGCTTTTTGAACATCGCTAAAGTTTACTTCAACAGAGCTTTTTGTTGGCAAAAAGTTTCCAACTATAACAACCAATGCATATATCAGCATGATTAAACCAATAAATGCCATAAAAAAACTAAAAACTCTAACAAGTCTAAAAAAAATCTTATTTTCTACTTTGTTTAAAAATGACATAATTCAAAATACCTCCTAAATAGCAATTTTTTTAAAAAAACGAAATTTTTGTATTTTTTTAGACATAATCTTTATTTTTTAACAAATAAATTCCAATGATTGAGCCAGCCAAGTTTAGAAATAAGCATAACCAAAAAGCTAACGTGAAATCCATCGTTACTACTTGGCTTAATTTTACATTAAATAAAGAATTCGGTACGACTTGCTCATTTAATTGATTTATAGAATTATGCCTAAAAATAATTAGTATTAATAAGTTTAAAATACCAAGTCCGCTTGGTATAGCTAAATAAAGAAGTTTTTTAGATTTAACAACATAAATTATTGAAAGAACAAAAGCTACAAGCCCAAATAAAAAAACAAGCAATACCAGTGTACTTTGAATGTGTTCATTTCCTATATTTGTACCAAAAGCTAAATTTAAACCAGACAATGATATTTTTTTTGTAGGATCTATAGTGCACGATACAAACACAAAAGGAAATAAAAACATTAATAAGGCTAACCCAAACGATGATGGAAATGCTTTTTTGATAAAACTTAAACTGGAAATAATGGATACAGCCTTTGAAAAATCAATATTTGGTGCAGAAAATAAGTTTGTGTTTTGGTTTTTTTCAATTTTTGCTCCACAAAACTTACAAAACTTTGAAGAATCATCTATTTCTTTGCCACAGTTTGGACAAAACATAAACCCTCCTGGTATATTATTTCAAATTTGTAACATTTTATTTAAAAAAGTATGTTTTGTAAAGCAAAATTTAAAAAATTTTTTTAATATTGAATATTTTGCAAAATTTGTTATTATAATTTACAATGGTTTATTTGTTAAATGGTCCCATTTTGACAGATTTTGGTTTGTATAGGTACAAAAAAATTAGTATTGCTCAAGCAAAAAAAATTCTCAAGGCAAGTAATTTTATATCAGCTATAGGTCATGAAGCAACAGCAATATTTTTAAGTGAACTTTTAGAGCTTGATATTAAATATAACCGCATAACAATTAAAATGAAACAGGGAGATTTAGCTATAGTGTTTCATTTGCTTACTAGGCTTAAAGAAGGTCAGGTGTTGAATATAAAAGAATTGTGCAGTAAAGATTATACATTAGGTATTTTAAAAAGACTGGAGTAGGTGATTGCCTTGAAAGTATCAATTACAAGCAAAGATGCATTGATTTTAGTAGACATTCAAAACGATTTTTGTGTGGGTAGTTTAGCTGTACCAAATGCCTGTGATATTATCAACTCCGCAAATTCTTATATAGAGTTTTTTGAAAAAAACAATAGACCTGTTTTTGCCACAAGAGATTGGCATCCAAAAAATCATTCGTCTTTTAAAGAATTTGGAGGTATATGGCCTATTCATTGTATTCAAAATACAGATGGATCAATGTTTTATAAAGATTTAAAATTAACAGATGAGACAATCGTTATTTCAAAAGGAACAAATCCAGATAAAGATGCATATTCTGGTTTTGATGGTACAGACCTTAATGAAAAATTAAATAATTTGAATATCAGGCGATTATTTATCGGAGGACTTGCTACGGATTATTGTGTAAAAGCAACAATCTTGGATGCGCTTTCTTTTAACTATACTACATTTTTTTTGCACGATGCTTCAAAGGCTGTAAATTTAAAACCAGATGATGAAGCATTGTCTATCAATGAAATGCTAAAAGCGGGCGCTATTTTAATTGATTTAAATGACTTAATCCAATAATTTTAGGTGATTTCATGACAAAAAAAATTAAGATACTTTTGCTTTTTTTTGTACCTTTTTTACTTAGTGCATGCCATCAATACCATTCTAGAGAATATTACTTATCACATCCTAAAAAATGCGTTGAAAGACTTCACTATTGCAAGCAAAACTATGGGAAAATTATGTACGAAAATCAAGATTGTAAAAACGCATACGAAGCTTATATTGAGTTATCACACACTAACATGAAACAGAATTTGCATTAATTTACCAAATCCAAACGAAAATGCAGCGGCAAAAAAAGATGAAGTTACCATTTCAAGTACTTTTTTTCTAATAGAAATACCTGATACTATTGAAACAACTGTACCAACACTAGATAAAGCTAAAAATGCAAGCAATATTGAAAAAGGCAACGCGCTCATTGAGGTTTTAAAGATAAAAAAGGGTGTAACGGGAAACAGTACGCCAATCAAATATGCTATAGCTGTAAAAAAACCTGATTTTAACTCATTTTCTTCTACTTCCTGTGTTAAAAACTTTGATAAATCAGTATTGGAGTCCTGGAGTTTTTTAGTAATCTCAGTAGCTATATTTTCATCTATGTTTGAGTCAATAAGATCTTGTTTTAATACTTCAATTGCACGCTTTGGCGCAACGCTAAACAACATCTCATTTCTTTCATTTTTGCTTTGAGCAATTTGTCTTTGGGATCTAACGGATATAAATGCACCAATACCCATAGATAGTGCTCCAGCAATGCCCACAATTGAACCGCTTATTCCAACCAAAAAAGGATTGGTAAAGTATACAGCACTAAGTCCTGCAACTGTGCCCAAAATTTCAACAATGCCGTCATTCATTCCCAGTATAAAATCCCTTACATTGTTTGCACCAAATTTTTTTGATTCTTTATTAAATATACTTTCATGCTCAATTTCTTCTAAAATAATATTTTTCAAAATAGCTTTTTCTTTTTCGTCAAGAGCGTTTGATTTTAAAAAGCTATAGTATTCTTTGACTGTCGAGTTTTCGCCGGCTTCCAATAATGATACAATTATTGCAGCAGATATGAATTTTTGCAAAAAAACTGCTATTTTGATTTTTAGTGTATTTATTTTATCTTTGAGCTCTATATTATATTTTTTAGCAATTTTTTTCCAGAAAAGCGAGTGATTTTTTTCAATTTGTGCAATTTCACTTAAGCGATTTTTTAATTCTTCATCTTTTTGTGATTTTGACAATGCTAAATATAAGTGATAATCGTTTATTTCTCCTTGATAAAACTTTTCAATCAAATTCAAAAAATTTTCCATTTTACATCCCTTTGTGTATAATTCATATATAATAAATTTAATTTTGTCAAGTTTAGAGGGAGTTTTTATGTGTGATGTGTATGCTATTAAATTTAGCGAGCTTGTTAAAATAGTTGAACGTTTAAGAAAAGAATGCCCCTGGGATAGACAGCAAACCAATCAATCTATAAAAAACAACCTTATAGAAGAAGCTTATGAGCTATACGAAGCCTTAGAAGAAGATAATGATCAAAAGATTATTGAAGAGTTAGGTGACTGTCTATTGCAAGTAGTTTTTAACTGTGTTATAAAAAATGAAAATGGCAATTTTAGTTTGATTGACGTTATTGATAATTTAATAGAAAAACTAATCAAGCGTCACCCCCATGTTTTTGGCAAAAAACAATTAAATACAGCACAGGAAGTATTATCCCAATGGGATAGCATTAAGCAAAAAGATAAAAAATCTATACTTGAAGGTATACCAAAAAGAATGCCATCGCTTTTTAGAGCTTATAAGGTCCAGAAAAGATTATCAAAAGTTGGCTTGGAATTTGATGATGCAATAAATGCAGAAACCAAAATTTACGAAGAGTTAAGTGAGTTTAAAAAAGCAAAAACTACAGAGCAAAAAAAAGAAGAACTTGGGGATGTGTTGTTTAGCATAGTTAATTTTGCAAGGTTTTTTGATATTGATCCAGAAGAAGCTCTTCATATATCAATAGATAAAATAATTAAAAGGTTTGAATACATTGAAGAGAAATTAAACGGCAATTTTGATGGCGTCTCAAAAGAATTATTAAACAAACTGTGGGATGAGTCAAAGAATCTAACTTAAATTATTAGTCTCAAAAAAACTTCTTTGAAATAATTTACTTATATTTACATTTTATTTACATAAATATGAAGAAAATTTAATAATAAAACCATACTATTGAGTCAACAAATTATTGAGAGGAGGTTTTTTGCATGGTAAAGCAAAAAATGAAAAAAAGCGTACTTTCTTTGGCTGTCATAGCTGCTCTTGGATTTACAAGCGCAAGCTATGCTGGAAATGTTACAACAAAGACTGACACAAACATTACATTGTATGGTTTTACTCAAATGTATTTTGATTGGTACAACAATCAAAGTTTTCTTGGAACCAGCGCAAAGCCAGAGTATTCTGGTAAAACGCTAAATACTCCTGCGCAAACAAGTTTTGGCTCAACTGCAAACTATACGCGTTTGGGTTTTAGTCTAGACAACAAAGCAGAAGGTATAAAAGGCGTAATAGAAGGTGATTTTAAAGGTGGTGGTGCTAATATTGGTACAGATGGCAATGGCAATTTTC
>NZ_JBMFGQ010000053.1:0-8165 GCF_049977265.1 Desulfurella sp.
AATTCAAAAACAAACCTTAAACTTCTATATCAATGTGTTTTTTACTGCTTTTTGGAGTATTTTCTTGAGCTTTTGGCTTTTGATGTTCGCTAATATTTGGATTTTGAGAATTTTGAGCGTTTTCTACTTTTGTGTTTTCTTCTTCTTGTTCTTTTTTGTGTGCTATTCGCTTTACACTGTCTGCCTGGGCTGCTTGAAGTAGCAGGTTATTGTTTACGTTAGACTGAGTGTAGGAGTTTAATATAACACTTTGCATATCAATTGGGCCTACCATTTGCCACTCCTATTTGGCTTTGGGGCATTTTTATTATGTATCTTTAAAAAAGAATTTTCCAAATTCTGTACCGTTTTCCAAAAAGATACCGATTTTGCCTAAATCCTCGCAATATTTTTTTGAGCCAGACTGTCCATGCCAGATGGCAAAAGGCACCGGATCGCTTGTGTGTGTTTTTAGACTAATTGGTGTGGGATGATCTGGCAAGCATGCAATTTTTAAATCAAATTCTTTAGCAAATTCAATTGCTGGTGCTGCTATATTTTTGTCAAATAATTCAATAGCTTTAATCTTTAGCTCTAAATCTCCCATATGCCCGGCTTCATCTGGTGCTTCAATATGCACATAAGCAAACCCAAGCTCTTTTAAAGCATTGTAGGCAGCTTTCATTTTGCCGCCGTAGTTTGTATCAATAAAACCAGTTGCACCTTCAACATAAGGCGTTTCAAGTTTTAATAACTTGCCTATGCCTTTCATTAGATCCACCGCGCTTATAACTGCGCCATCAATGCCGTAAACTTCCCTATAGGATGGTGCTTTTGGCGCTTTGCCTTCCCCCCAAAGCCAGATTGCATTTGCTAATGTATTATTTATCGGATTTTTTAGGATTTCTTTAGCCATTTGCATGATGTTTATAAGCTCGTTTCTAGCTTCTCCTTTTGGTAGGTAATCGTTTATATTTTTGTCTGTAATATCGTGTGGTGGTGTAGTAGAGTCTGTTTTGCCATTTTTCCAAATCATTAGGTTTCTGTAGCTAACCCCTGCAAAAAATTTGATATTATCAAGCTTTAATTGCTCGTTTAACAAATCAATAAGTTTTTTTGCATCATCTGAGCTAATGTGTGATGCGCTAAAGTCTTTCATAATGTCATTTTCTATGGTTACAAAGTTGCATCTGTAGGCTACATCATCTGGGCCAAGTGCAATATTTTTGGCAAGCGCTTCAATTGGTGCTCTTCCTGTATAGATTTGTTTTGGGTTATATCCTATTGCACTTAAATTTGCCACATCAGAGCCAGGCGGCAAACCGTCTGGTACAGTTTTTAAAAGCCCCACTGTGCCACTTGCAAGTTTATCCATGTAAGGTGTGTTTGCATATTCAAGGGGTGTTTTATTGTCAAGTTCTTTGATTTTGTAATCTGCCATGCCATCGCCTAATAAGATCAAATATTTCATAAATTCATCCTTCTATAAACTTTACATAAACGCTTCGATTGCGTGGACCATCAAATTCTACAAAAAATATTTTCTGCCAAACTCCAAGTATAATTTTTCCATTTTCGACTATTACTTCTAATGAAGTGCCAATTAGGCTTGATACAATATGCGCATCAGAGTTCCCTTCAATATGTAAAAAGCCAGCATTTTTGGGTATCAGTTTTTGCAGGTGGTTTACAATATCTAAACTTACATCTTTATCGGCGCCTTCGTTTATTGTGATAGCTGCGGTTGTGTGAGGCACAAATATAAGACAAATACCATTTTTTTTGGGTAAAACCTGCTGGATTTTATCTGTTATATTTAACAGGCACTTGTGACAATCAGTTTTTATATTGATTTTTTCTAACATATTTTAATACTAATCACTTTTTGCAAAAAAGTCAATGTTTAAATATGGACAAATTCTAAAATTTTGGCTTTTAAAAAAAGAAAAAAGATAATTTGCCTGTCTTTGAATTTTTTAAGTGCAAGTAATGTTTTTTTGATGTTATTTAATCGTTTTAAGCCGTTTTTTTGCAGCGTACTTTCAAGTTCATAAATTTCGCTTTGTATATCAAAATTTTTAAGTATCATTTGTATAATTTGTTTTTCAAATTCTTCTCTCATATCATTCTTTAAGCTATATGGTTTTTATTTCATATTTGTGACTCAATTATGAAATAATGTAAATATTTCTAATTAGTTTATGCTATCTTGACAAATTTTTAATTTTGGTTATATTACTATAACAAAATATATCTGGAGGTGTTTCGATGAACGATTTTGAAAAATTGGTAGATCAACTAGGTTTAGATGAAAAAAGATCAAGGCTTCTTGCATCAAGCCTTGCAATTCATGGCCATGTATGCGGTGCTATGCCGCTTGGCTTTATAGCAGGCGAAGCTGCACTAAAAGCTTTAGGTGTAGAAAGAGAGCAAAATATGGATAAATTTGTAATTCTTGAGTCTGGAGACAATCATGCAGCAGGCTGTTTTGCAGATGGTGTGCAGTTTTCAACGGGCGCTACATTTGGCAAAGGGCTCATGAAAAAAGACCCAAAAGGTAAGTTTGCTTTCTTGCTAATAGACAAGCTAACCAAAAAAGCTGTGCATGTACGTATAAAAAATGAAGTGATAAAAAATGCGTTTAATTCACCGTTTATTACAGAGTTTAGAAAAAAAGGGATAAAGCCATCTGACATACCATCTGAGATTGCTTTTGAGATGCTAAAAAAACCTTTCAATACGCCTGTTGGAGAGCTTATTGAGATTAAAGGTCCATTTGAATATGACTTTTTTGAGCCACCCGCAACATTTAACCTTGTAGAATGTGAAGTATGCGGTCAGTTGTGCGCAGAAAATTACGCAAGGATTGAAAACTCTAAAAAGGTTTGCCTTGAGTGTTTTACTTACTCAAAGTGAGGCTTAGATGCTGACTTTAATACTTGGACCCCTTCTTATATTTATATTTACAATCTTTTTAACTGTAGCGGGTTTAGGCGCAGCGTTTATTGTAATTCCTACGCTGTATTATCTGGGTATTCCACTAAAAGAAGCTATGGCTATTGGACTGCTTCTTAATGCTGTGAGTATGAGCTTTGCAAGTATAGGCTACATTAAAAATCACCTTGTAAATTTCAAGGCAGCCATCCCTATAATAGTTTTTGGGATTGTATTTTCACCGCTTGGAGCATACAGTACAAAGTATTTTTCAAAAGAACTTTTGCTTTTGTTTTTTGTATTGTTTTTACTTTTTGCCGGTACAATGATGTTGTTTTACAAACCAAAGCAAACTGGGCAAAAAAAGGTAAACGATTGGGCACTGGGAAGTATTTTAGGAGTTGGCGCAGGATACCTTGGCGGTTTGCTTGGCGTTGGAGGGGGAAACTTTATAGTGCCTGGACTGGTTTGGAGTGGCTTTAATCCAAAAAATGCATCGGGCACCACCGCTTTTATTGTAATATTTTTGTCTTTTGCGGGCTTTTTGGGGCACATTGCAATTGGCAAAATTGATATTGTGCTGTTGAGCTTATGTATTGCTGCTTCAATTGCAGGTGCTTTGGTAGGTTCTTGGGCAATGACCACAAAATTGAATGCCAATCAGGTAAAAAAAATTATAGCTATTGTTTTGTATGTTGTAGCAATAAAGATGATTTGGGGACTTCTAAAATAATTTATTGCGCGAAGTCTTTTTGTCTTTTTGGGAACGCAAAAAAGCGTTTGAAAGAGTCTTTTATAATTATATAGAAAGGGACTCTTTGCTACCACTTAACAATGACACATCCCCCTTGTCATTCTGAGGAGCGCGTTAGCGCTAGCGAAGAATCTACCTAGCAACCATTATAAAGTAAATGGGATTCTTCGCTAGCGCTTCAGAATGACGAAAAAGACACTTCAGGATGACTAACTTCGCTTGCACTTTAAGATGACAAAATTTGCGTTTGAGTATACTTTTTTTTACGTAGTTTTGTTCATATTTTTACCAATAATCAAATACACTGTAGGTACAATAAATATTGTTAAAAAAGTACCTATGCCCAGACCACTTGCTATTACAAGACCTATATCAAACCTGCTAACAGCACCTGCGCCTGTTGCGGCAAGCAACGGGACAACGCCAAAGACCATTGCAGCGGTAGTCATTAAAATTGGGCGTAGCCTAATTTGAGCAGCTTGCTCTATAGCTTGTCGTTTTTTAACTCCCTGATTTTGCAAGTCATTTGCAAATTTTACAATTAGTATACCATGTTTGCTAACCAGACCGATTAATGTAACCAGACCAACTTCAGTATAAATATTAACAGTAGCAAACCCGAGACTTAAAAATATTAATGCACCGGTTATAGACATAGGAACGCTAATTAGTATTATGAGCGGATCTACAAAACTCTCAAATAATGCTGATAAAACAAGATATATTATTACAAGTGCAAAGATAAAGGTAATGAGCATACTCGAGCCTTCCTGGACAAATTGGCGTGATTGTCCAGAAAAATTGTAAGTATAACCTTGAGGAAAAATTTTTTTTGATAATTTTTCTAAATAATTAAGTGCCTGACCAAGCGTTACGCCTGGCTTCATTGTAGCAGATATAGTTGCGCTATTTTGCTGGTTAAACCTGTTTAGAGCTTCGGGGACAGTGCTTGTTTTGATGGTAATAATGCTTGATAATGGTACCAGCTGGCCGTTTGAAGCACTAATGTAATAATTTTTTAGGCTATTTTGATCCAGTCTGTATTTTCCAGGTACCTGCGGTATGACTTTATAACTGTAACCTTGCATGCTAAACCAGTTTATGTAGTTTTCACTTAAAAGCGTAGAAAGACTATCACCTATTGTTTGCATATTTATTCCCATACTTTGAGCTTTGCTTTTATCTATTTTTATATCTATTTGAGGCTGGTCATATTTAAGATCGCTGTCCATGAAAGCAAAAAGACCGCTTTTCATAGCTTGAGCAATAAGTTCATTTGAGACTTCATACAGTTGTTGGTAATTTGATGTTGTTGTTATTACAAATTGAACTGGCAAACCCTGAGAACCAGGCAAACTTGGCAGAGGAAAAGCAACAATTTGCAAACCAGGTACTGTGTTTAATTTTTGCTGCAAATAAGGCATTATTTCCATTTGTGTTTTTTTGCGCTGGTTCCATGGCTTTAGCATAAATCCAGAGATTAGAGCGTTGTTTGATGAGCCAAAACCCAATGCCATAAAGTACTGCTGAAGCTCGGGGAATGTTTTGTATATTTGCTCAATTTGCTTTGCGCTTTTTGTAAGGTCATTGAGTGTAGCTGTTGGTGCGCCTGTGCCTTGGACAAATATTACACCTTGATCTTCTGTTGGGGCTAGTTCCGATTTGCTTGTAATAAACAAAAAATACGCGCTTGTTAGCACAACAACAATAACAAACACAACAACGGGCTTTGAATCCAACACTACTTTTAAAATTTTTGAGTATAGTTTGCGCACCGCTTCAAATTGTTTATCTAAAAAGTGAGAAAAACCTTTTTTTGTTGTTTCTTCTTTTAAAAATTTTGATGCAAGCATTGGAGATAGTGTCAGTGCTACAATACCAGATATTACAACATCGCCAGCCAATGTAAAGGCAAACTCTTTAAACAAAGCACCAGTTAGACCACTCATAAAGCCAATAGGTAAAAATACGGCAACAAGTGTTATTGACATGGCTAAAATCGGTACTCCAAGCTCTCTAGCTGCTAAAAGAGATGCTTCAAGACGGTTTTTGCCTTCACTTATGTGTCTATCAACATTTTCAACAACAATTATAGCATCATCTACCACAAGACCAATAGCTAAAACCATAGCTAGTAATGTTAGAAGGTTTATAGTATATCCAAGCAAGAACATCATAAACATACCGCCAATTATAGATAGTGGTATTGCAATAACAGGAATTATAACGCTTCTGTATGAGCCCAAAAACAAAAATATTACGGCAATAACAACAATTAATGTTTCTAAAACTGTTTTTACTACTTCATCGATTGATGTTCTAATGTAGGTTGTTCTATCGTATGCAACTTTCATTTTCATTGCGCTTGGTAGCTGGCTTTGTATTGATGGCAGTATTTTATAAATATTGTCTACAACTGTTAGGGGGTTTGCCGTTGGAGTAGTAAATATACCAAGCACTATTGCTTCTTTGCCGTTAAAAATATTTGTTGCTGAGTAATTTACAGAGCCTAACTCTACTTTTGAAATGTCTTTTAAGCGTATTAGCGTACCATTGTAATTGGCTACAACTAAATTTTTAAATTCATCAACTGTGTGCAAATCAGTTGCAGTAGATATATTTATTTGAATGTATGGGCTTTTTGTGTAGCCTGTAGCAGAAATGTAGTTATTTGCCGAAAGTGCCTGATAAACCTGCAGGGGTGTTATGTGAAATTCAGCCATTTTTGTAGGGTTTAGCCAGACGCGCATTGCAAATGTTTTGTTACCATAAACCATAACTTGCCCAACGCCATTTACTGCTTGAATTTGAGGTACTATAACTCGGTTTATATAGTCAGTCATTTGAGATGAATTCATACCGTTTGAAGTAAATGCAAGATACAAATACGCAACATTTGTAACGCTTGTTTTTGTAATAACGGGCAACTGTGCCTGCTTTGGCAACTGATTTAAAACAGAGTTTACTTGGGCTAATACTTCGGATAATGCAGCGTTTGGATTGTAGTTTAGTTTCATATAAACATTTATTGTGCTAATGCCTTCCTGACTTGAAGAAGTCATATAATCAATTCCTTCTGCTGAGGCAATTGCGCGCTCAAGTGGTGTTGTTATGAACCCTTGCACAACATCAGCGCTTGCACCAGGGTAGGCGGTTTGAACCGTAATTAGTGTATCTTCTGTTTTAGGGAATTGTCTTATACCAAGCTCACTTATTGATCTTAAACCCAAAAATAAGATTACAAGGCTAATAACAACCGATAAAACAGGTTTTTTAATGAAAATATCAGTAAATTTCATTTTAATAGTCCTTATCTATAGACTCAATAATTACGCTTGAACCATTTCTCAGTTTTAGCTGGCCTTGAGTTACAACCATCTGGCCACTTTTTAGGCCTTTTAGAATAACCACTTTGTTGTTTTGAGTCTGACCTGTTTTGACATACACCGTATTTGCAATATACTCATTGCCTTTTTTTGTTACAACATATACAAAATCACCATATGGATTATAGGTAATTGCTAAAGCTGGCACAACAACCACATTTGGTATTTTAGGCAATATAATGTTTACCTTAACAAACATTCCAGGTTTTAGCAGGTTGTCTTTATTGTTAACAATAGCTCTTATTGTTGCATTTCTTGAAATATTATTTATGTTTATACTGATTGTTTTTATTTTACCTATTATGGTTTTATTTGGATCTGAATCGGTATGAATCTCAATTTTTTGACCTACACCGATCTTTCCCAAATCATTTTGAGGCAGTGTGAAATCCACATAAATTGGATCAATCGTATATAAAGAAACAATTGGTTGACCGGGGTTTACATATTGACCTACACTTACATACCTCATACCTAAAATGCCTGAAAATGGAGCTTTTATGGTCATTTTGTCAATTATAGATTGAGTTTGAGCTATTAAAGCCTGAGTTTGCTTTAATGCCGATAGTGACTGTATGTAAGAAGCTTTTGAAGAAGCGTTTTTTTCATATAATTGCTTATACTGAGTGTAGTTAAATTCATCAAGAATTAGTTGGGCTTTGTATTGTTCTAACTGGGCTTTTTGTGTGGAGTCGTCCAATTTAGCTAGTATCTGGCCTTTTTTTACAGATTCTCCCGAATCAAAGTAAATCTTTTCAATCTGACCGCTCACCTGTGTTGTTGCGTTAACAGAATCAATCGATACAACATTGCCAATGGATTCCAGGTAGGGCTGATAGTTTTCTAACTTTGAGTATGCAACACTTACATATACTTTTGGGGTACCATGCATCATTTGAGCTTGTTTTAGTTTTGAGGCCATATAAGCTTTAAAACCAAAAATACTGCCAAAGATTACCAAAAGCACTATAAAAGCAATTAAAAAACGCTTCCACATAGTTTCTCCTTTTGAGTTTTAAAATTAATCAACCGTATAATTAATACATTTTATAAAGAAAAAGTCAATAATTTTATTAAATTTGAAATAAAAATTTAATTCTCTATGCCAAAAT
>NZ_JBMFGQ010000054.1:0-8041 GCF_049977265.1 Desulfurella sp.
GTTAATGGTTTTTATGGTGCAAGTAGTATGGAAAGGTTGCCGGTAGAAGAAGCAATAAAACAACAAACAATGTTTTTTAAAAACATTAAAGTAAACTAAAAGGAGAAATTAAAATGGGATTAGACAATAATAAACTTTTGCAAATGCATACAGTAGAATATTTGAAACACTTCTTTTACTAATTAAGTTGAAAATAAAAAGTTCGTTTGGAGGATAAGATGGCATTAAAAGCAGCTTTCATATTCTTAGCGCCAGGTGCTGAACCATCAAAAGATAAAAGCATCATAGAAACAAAAGAGGTAGAGCTTCACGTAATAGGCTGTAAAGATTATCAACAAGCTTGTACAATAGCTAAGCAATTGGTAAGCGAAGGAGTAGCCGCTATTGAGCTTTGCGGTGGTTTTGGGAATTTGGGTGTAGCCGAAATTGTTAAAGCAATAGAAAATAAAATACCTGTAGGCGCTGTAAGGTTTGATAGTCATCCAGGTTTAAATAATTTAAGCGGAGACAAGATATTTTTATAGGAGGTTTTGTATGGATAAAGCAAAGCTGATATCTATGTACGAACTTATGGTTCGTATAAGAACATTTGAAGAGCGTGTGCGCAAAGAGTTTGCAACAGGTAACATAGGTGGCTTTATTCACCTATACAGTGGAGAAGAAGCTACTGCTGTTGGTGTTTGTTCTGCTCTTAGAAAAGACGACTACATCATAAGCACACACCGAGGCCACGGACATGTAATAGCAAAAGGCGGAAAAACTGACAGAATGATGGCAGAACTTTATGGAAAAATAACGGGATATAATAAAGGTAAAGGCGGTTCTATGCATATCGCAGATGTAGAGTTAGGTATTCTTGGAGCAAATGGTATAGTTGGTGCAGGCATAACAATTGCAAATGGAGCTGCTTTAGCTGCTCAAATGAAAGGCACAGACCAAGTATGTGCATGCTTTTTCAGTGACGGGGCATCAAACACTACACGTTTCCATGAAGGCATAAACTTAGCATCAATCTGGAAACTTCCTGTTGTGTTTGTTATCGAAAACAATGGTTATGCAGAATCTACGCCTGTAACTTACTCAACTAATATTAAAAACCTTGCAGAGAGAGCCTGTGCTTATGGTATACCAGGTGTTACAGTGGACGGCAACGATGTTTTAGCTGTATATGAAGCAGCTAAAGAGGCTGTTGAAAGAGCAAGAAAGAAAGAAGGCCCGACATTGCTTGAATGTAAAACATATAGGTACCATGGTCACTTTGAAGGTGATACCCAAGAATACAAACCAAAAGAAGAAGTTGAAGAATGGCTTAAAAAAGATCCAATACCTCGATTTGCTTCCAAACTTATAAATGGTAAAGTGGCTACCGAAAGCGAACTTAAAGAAATCGAAAAAAGAATTGAACAAGAAATTGAAGATGCTGTGAAATTTGCAGTTGAAAGTCCATACCCTGACGTAAGTGAAACTTTTGAAGATGTTTGGGCATAAATTATTAAGGAGGTGATTGTATGAAAACTGTAACATATATGCAAGCATTTAACGAAGCTGTAGATGAAGAGATGGCAAGAGATAAAACTGTATTTGCTCTTGGAGAAGATGTAGGGAACTTCTGGGGAAATGCGCTTGGCGAATACAAAGGATTGGCTGCAAAATATGGTGCCGAAAGACTTAGACAAACTCCAATATCTGAAACTGCTATAGTTGGAGCTGCAATTGGAGCTGCAGCATGTGGGCTAAGGCCTATTGCTGTCGTAATGTTCTCAGACTTTTTAGGTGTTCCCATGGATGAAATATTAAATCAGCTTACAAAAATGCGATACATGTTTGGTGGTATAATAAAGCTTCCAGTGGTAATTACATCTTACAGTGGGGCAGGTTTTCAGGCTGCTGCTCAGCACTCTAAAAATATGGAAGGGCTTTTTATGACTATCCCTGGACTTAAAATAGTTTCTCCTGCTACCCCATATGATGTAAAAGGCCTTATGAAATCTGCAATCAGAGATGATAATCCGGTATTATTTTTACTAAGAAGCGTATTACTAGCTGGAGGATTAAAAGGTGAAATACCAGAAGAAGAATACACTATACCTTTAGGTAAAGCAGATATAAAAAAAGAAGGCAAAGATGTAACTGTAGTTGCTATTGGAACAATGGTTCACAGAGCTCTTGCCTGCGCAGAAAAACTGGAAAAAGAAAAAGGTATAAGTGTAGAAGTTATCGATCCAAGAACAATAGTGCCACTCGATAAAGAAGCAATAATAAATTCTGTGAAGAAAACCAATAAACTTGTTATTATGGACGAAGAACCTAAAACAGGCAGTGTAGCAGCAGAGATAGCGGCTATTGTAGTAGAAGAAGCTTTCGACAGCCTTGATGCGCCAATAAAAAGAGTTTGTGCTCCAGATACGCCTGTCCCGTTTAGTCCTGTTTTGGAGAAATTCTGGATGCCAGACGAGGAAAATTTAGCAAAAGCTATAGAAGAAATCGTATAACTTAAAATTGGAGATCAAATGAATACTCCTAAGTTGCCTATATTTACAAACGTTTTGCAAGTAGCAGTAGTTGTTGATGACCTTTATAAGGCAATGAAACATTATTATGAAATCTACGGTATAGGTCCATGGAAGGTGTACACTTTTAATTCATCAACCGTATCGGACATGGTTATTAGAGATAAATCATCAAATTACAGCATGAAGCTTTCATTGTGCAATATAGGAAATGTTCAGTGGGAGCTGATCCAACCTCTTGATGAAAAAAGTATCTACTATGAATTTCTAAAAGAACACGGACCAGGTCTTCATCATGTAGCTTTTGCAGTTAATGACTACGATGAAACAGTTAATTACTTTAGACAAAATGGCATTGGAGTACTTCAAGGAGGCTTATGGAATAATCTCCAATACACCTACTTAGATACCCAAAGCACAATGTCTGCCATCGCAGAAATTTATCAGATTTCTAAAGATTTTACCTGGCCAGAACCAGAAGAAGTGTATCCATCAAAATAACAAATAGGGGGTTTGCCCCCTATTTTTAATAAGGAGAGCAAAATGAAAAAGGATATAATAATGCCTAAAATTGGACTAAGCAATAAACCTTTAACAATAGTTGAATGGAAGTTTAAAGAAGGCGATTTTATAAAAAAAGGCAATATTATTGTAACAGTTGAGACCGAAAAAATACGCTACGATATAGAATCGCCTATTGATGGATATTTGCATATAATAGCTCAAAACAAACAGGAAGTTGAAATCGGCAGTGTTATAGGGATTATAGCTGAAACTACAAAAGAGTATGAAGAAATAAAAAACATCACTTTAAATAAACAAGAACCACCAAAACAAGAATTTATAATAAACAAAAAGTCAGAAGTTGTTAAAGAAAAAGAAGAAAGGATAAAGATATCGCCCATTGCAAGAAATCTTGCAGAAGAGCACATGTTAGATATAACACAAATCAAAGGTACCGGACCTGATGGTAGAATTGTAAAAGAAGATATTGAAGCTTTTTTACAAAACCAAGGAACTTCTTATGATGGAAGGAAAGTTAAAGAAGTAATTCCTTTTACTGGTACCAGAAAAGCAATTGCAGAACATATGCACTCAAGTTTGTCAAATTCTGCACAAATTACTGTAATGGGAGAAATAGACGCCTATGAGCTTGTTAATTTAAGAGAACAATTATTAAATAAAGAATCAGAATTAGGCGTACGTATAACCTACACTGACTTACTTGTATACTTTGTTTCCAGGACTCTAAAAGACTTCAGCCTAATTAACTCAAGTATAATTGACAATGAAATAAAGATTTGGGAAGATGTCAACATAGGTGTTGCAGTAGCGCTTGAAGATGGACTAATTGTACCTGTAATAAAAAATGCTGATAAAAAAACTCTCATAGAAATAAGCAAAAATCTGAAAGATTTATCAAATAAAGCTAGAGAGAGAAAACTTGAGATTTCAGATGTTAAAGGTTCAACATTCAGTTTAACAAATCTTGGAGCTTTTGGAGGAGGGTATCGTTTTGAAACTGTAATAATAAATCAGCCTGAATCTGCCATTTTAGGTACAGGTGGTATTGTAGATAGACCAGTTGTAGTAAATAAAGAGATTGTTATAAGACCAATTATGACATACTATCTTACTTACGACCATAGAGTTATTGATGGAGCTTTGGCAGCAAAATTTATAAACAAACTCAAAGAAGTTTTGGAAAATGCAAGCAAAATATATGGAGGAAAATATGAATGATCCTATAGAATTATTAAATATATTAAATGACAATCTAAATCGCTTCTCAAAAGAGTGGAATAAGCAAACAACAGCTTTCTTTAGTTTAATGAACTCTATTGAATCAGATGGTGCCCTTTCTTCAAAAATTAAAGAAATCATTGCAATTGGTATATCCATTGCAGTAAAATGTGAATGGTGCATAGATTACCATGTTAAATCTGCTCTTGATAAAGGTGCAACCAAAGAGGAAATTATGGAAGCCTCCTGGGTAGCAGTATTAATGGGTGGTGGTCCTTCTCTAATGTATACCCAATATGTTCAAAACGCTTTAGATAAATTTGCCAAATAGTTATGAATAAATGCAGTGTTTATAGGCTGGGTGTCGTTGAATATTCAAAAGCTTACCAAATCCAACACGAATTAGTAAAAAAAAAGCTTAATGAATCTTTGCAGGATGTGCTTTTGCTTTTGGAGCACCCACCTACTATAACACTTGGCAAATCAGGTAAAATAGAAAACATAGTGGTTGAAAAAACTGTATTAGAAAAACACAATATTGCGTTACACTTTGTTGACAGAGGCGGCGATGTAACATACCATGGCCCAGGACAGCTTGTGGGGTATCCCATTATAGACATTGAAGAGGAAAATCTAACCTTTCACGATTACATACATAATCTTGAGCAAACGATAATAGATACTTTATCTGTTTTTGGATTAAAAGCTTATAGAAAAGAAAATTACAGGGGTGTTTGGACTGATAGTGGAAAAATTGCATCAATAGGTATCAGAATAGTAAAAAAAATCACCATGCATGGATTTGCCTTGAATGTTAATCCCAATTTGAATCATTTTAATTTTATAATTCCATGCGGTCTTTCAAATGAGCATATGACTTCTATTTTTGAAATGACGCAAAATCATATTCCACTAGATAGCATTATGAATGTTTATGAGGAAAATTTCTCCAAAATTTTTAAATATGAGTTAGATTATGGTACCTTATTGGCTTAAAAAAAACTTAAACATGGAAAATATTGGATACATGCAAGAAATTTTAAGAAATTTACACTTACATACTGTATGTGAAGAAGCGTTTTGTCCAAACATAAGCGAATGCTTTGCGTTAAAAACCGCGACGTTTCTTATTATGGGAAGGTACTGTACCAGAAATTGTAGATTTTGTAACGTAGTTCATCATAAACCAGAACCAATTAATTTCAAAGAACCTGACATGATTTTTCAGGCTGTAACATATTTAAACTTGAAATATGTTGTAATAACAAGCGTAACGAGAGACGATTTACCTGATTTTGGATCATCATGCTTTGTAAAAGTAGTTGAAAAACTTAAACCACTCAATGTTAAAATTGAGCTTTTAATACCAGATTTTCAAGTTAAAACTGAATGTTTGCAATCAGTTGCAAATTCTGGAGCTCAGATCATTGGACATAATATAGAAACTGTAAAAAGACTTTATCCTCAAGCAAGACCTCAGGCTGATTATAACAGATCTTTGAACGTTTTAAAAAGCTTAAAGCATCTCAACCCAGACCTTATAACAAAGTCTGGCATAATGGTAGGTCTTGGCGAAACACAAAATGAAGTAATTGATACCATGAATGATATTGCACAAACAGGGTGCGATATTTTAACTATAGGACAATACCTGCAACCATCAAAAGATCATCTTCCGGTTACCAAATTCTTAGATCCGTCTGAGTTTGAACACTATAAAAGCATTGCCAAAAAAATAGGTTTTAAATATGTGGAATCTTCTGTTTTTACAAGAAGCTCCTATCATGCAGAGAATGCTTACAATAGCTTAGTGCCAAGAAAAACTTGACCATATTTTGATTTCATTATAGAATTACAATCGAATTATGCAGAAAAATATTAAGAATTTTAAAGAAAATATTCTCGAAAATATTTTTGGTCAAAGAAAAACATCTAATGTTGTGCGTATTTTAATTGATTCATTCGATGAATTAATATTCATCGTAAATTCAGAAGGTAAAGTTATTTACCTCAATACAAAATCCAAGAAATACTTTAAAATTACAAATTGTAATGATATTGAAAATTTCTTCAATATAGACAAAGATTATATTAAACTGTGCCTAGAAGGAAAAGCCTTTTCTTCAATAAAAGTATTTTTTGAAGACAATATTATTTATTTTGATCTAGCTCCAATAACGTTAAATTCTAGAATTATTGGGGGATTGATCGCAATTTATGAAAAGTATGATAGCGAATCTTTTAATATTACATTTCAATTGTTAAACAATATAAACAAGGAAATAGAAATGTTTTACGAAATGTATTATGACGAGATAATGGTAACTGATGATAAAGGTACAATTATCGGTGTTAACAATCCAGTTTGTGAAGAATACTATAATTTAAACGAAGCAAATTTGATTAATTTAAATGTAAAAGAACTAGAGAATAAAGGAATTTTTAAACCATCTGTAACTCTTAAAGCAATTAAGGAGAAAAAACATATTTCTATTATACAAAAAACTCAAACTGGAAAAGTATTAATGGTTTATGGTTTACCTGTATTTGATAATAGCTTTAAATTATTAAAAGTGTTTAGCACATCAAAAAATCTTACTGAAATATATACATTAAAAGAAAAATTAAATAAAACCGAAAAACTAATGGAAAAATATTATTTAAAATTAAAAGAAATAAAAAACGAGAAAAACTTATTTGAATATGTTGTATATAAAAGCCCGCAAATGAAAAATTTAGTGGATTTAATTAAAAGGATCTCTACCGTTGACTCTCATATCGTTTTAAGCGGAGAATCTGGATCAGGAAAAACCCTTTTTGCGGAAATCATTCATAAATTAAGTAACAGGCAAAACCATGAATTTGTTAATATCAATTGTGGGGCTATACCTGAAAATTTACTCGAATCAGAACTCTTTGGTTATGAAAAAGGAGCTTTTACGGGAGCAAGAAATGAAGGTAAGATTGGATATGTAGAATTGGCAAATAATGGAACTTTGTTTTTAGATGAAATAAGCGAATTGCCTTTGCGAATGCAAGTGAAACTATTAAAAGTATTGGATGAAAAAAATTTTATAAAAGTAGGTGGCATAAAACCTATTAAATCTGATTTTAGGTTGATAGCCGCTACCAATAAAGATTTAGAAAAATTAGTAAAAGAAAATAAATTCAGAGAAGATCTATTTTATAGGTTAAATGTAATTCAAATTAATATACCACCATTACGCGAAAGAAAAGATGACATACCATTGCTTGCAAATTTCTTTATGGAAAAATATAATAAAAAATATAACACCAATAAAAAACTTGGTCCAAAAGTATTTGATGCCTTTTTAGAATATCAATGGCCTGGTAACGTAAGAGAGCTGGAAAATATTATAGAAAGACTGGTGGTTACTATAGACAAAAACTTAATAGAAAAATCAGATTTACCATCACTCTTTTTTAACCAAAATTTTTCAAGTTTACAAATTGACTATATTTTTCCTTTAAAAAAATCTATAGACGATTTAGAAAAACAATTGTTACAAAAAGCCTATAAAATTCATAAAAACACTTATAAAATGGCTGAAGTTCTAGGAATAAGCCAATCCAGCGTTGTAAGAAAATTAAAGAAATATAAAATAGATATTAATTCAAATATGGATTAAAAATTCATATTTGAATTAATCGATTTACTTACAAGAAAAAGAATTATATTTTTACTAAGTCATTTTTGCATTAAAGCTTTATCTTAAATTAATAATTTTATTAATATAAAGTTTATTTTAAAGCAGTGGAACACTTAT
>NZ_JBMFGQ010000055.1:0-7493 GCF_049977265.1 Desulfurella sp.
CCTTTTTTGAAAACAGAAAGCGCTTATTTTCTTTGTACAAATCGTAATAAGAAAATATAGAATAAATCACATCAAAGCTCATATAAAGATTTGCTACATTGCATTTGCAATTTTAACTTATATAAAACAGAAGACAAAATCTCTTGGAATCTCACCTGTAGATGTGCTTGAAACTCTACAATCTTGTTACATTGTAAATCTCAGATCTGAAAAACATAATTTAAACTGGACAAAAACCGTTACTTTAAAAAACCAACAAAAATTAATTCTTAAACTTTTAGGGTGTAGTGTATAAAATAGTGGGAAAAGTTAGGTATTTAAAACATATAATAATTATTATTTATTCACATATTGACACTTAAAATTATTTACTATATAAATAACTTAACATACATTTTCAATAGTTGGTTTAATTTTTTGGTATCAAAAAAAGGGGGGGGTAAAACTATGTCAAAGATTGTTGTCTTGGGAGCTGGCATTTCTGGTCATACTGCAGCATCCTATTTAAGAAAACTCTTACCAAAAGAACATGAAGTGATTGTAATTGCACCAAATAGCAAGTGGAACTGGATACCTTCTAATATCTGGGTTGGAATAGGAGCAATGGAACCAGAAGATGTAACGTTTGAACTTGAGAAAGTTTACAAAAAAATAGGCGTAATATTTAAACAAGCAAAAGCAATTGCAATTTATCCAGAAGGTACTCAAACAACCTCAAAACCATTTGTATTGATTGAGTATACTGGCAGAGATTTTCCTGGAAAAAAGGAAAATGTAGAATATGATTACTTAATAAATGCAACAGGTCCAAAACTTAATTTCGAAGCAACACCCGGTCTGGGTCCTGATAAAAATTCTCTGTCTGTTTGCAGCGCATCCCATTCAAAACAAGCAGCTCAAGAACTTAAAAAAACAATTGAAAACATGAAAAAAGGCAAAAATGCTGTATTTCTTGTAGGCACAGGACACGGTCAAGCTACCTGCCAGGGTGCAGCTTTTGAATATGTATTTAATTTAGATTTCGTACTTAAAAAAGAAAAGGTAAAAGACAAAGCAAAGATAGTTTTCATAACAAACGAATACGAGATTGGAGACTTTGGAATGGCTGGTGCACACATAAAAAAAGGAGGCTATATAACACATACCAAAACATTTACTGAATCTTTATTTGCTGAAAGAAATGTATCATGGATAAAAAGGGCTCATATATATAAAGTTGAATCAAATAAAGCGTATTACGAAACACTCTATGGTAGCACTCATGAAATTGAATTTGATTTTGCAATGCTTATACCACCTTTTGCAGGCGTTGGCCTTAAAGCATACAATAAAACTGGTGAAGATATTACTGGGAATCTATTTACATCAAATGGCTTTATGAAAGTTGATGCAGACTATACGCAAAAGCCTTACGAAGAATGGAAAGCTGCTGATTGGCCAAAAACCTATCAAAACCCTACATACAAAAATATATTTGCAGCAGGTATTGCTTTTGCACCACCTCATGCAATCTCAAAACCAATGTATAGCCCAAATAAAACACCAATCTTTCCGGCACCACCTCGCACCGGAATGCCTTCTGCTATAATTGGCAGGAATTGCGCTTTAAATATAGCAAGTATGATTAAACATGGCAATCAGACACCAAAACACACAGCATCTATGGCAGAAATTGGCGCATCATGTGTAGCTTCTACAGGAGCCAGTCTTTTTTCTGGCACTGCTGCTTCTATAACAGTATATCCTATTGTGCCTGATTTTGAAAAATATCCTGAATATGGCCGGGATTTGTATTACACATTTGGCGAAATTGGGCTTGCTGGTCATTGGATCAAGCTTTTATTGCACTATGCATTTATTTATAAAGCAAAACTAAAACCGTTTTGGTTTGTATTACCAGAATAGGAGGGCAAAATGGTAGAAAAAACAATTGAAGAAAGAAAACCATATCAACAAGCATTTTTTGCTTCAAAACCCACTAAATTTACAAAATTTTTAAGAACATGTGTGCTATGGCAATTAGTAAAATTTATTATAATAAATATCAAAATGACGCTTATGTTGCTTAAGTCCCATAAATAGCTTATGGGACTTTCAACATATAGGACCAATGTTTATAGGCACTTTATTTTGCTTTTGTAAATTCTTGAATGTTCCACAAAAACTCCAAACAGATTGTTTATCGAAAATTGCATTTGCGATAAACCAAAATACACTAGATAAATGACCACTCTGGCAGTAAGAGATTATAGGCTTATTAATATCTATGTCTTCTTTCAAAAATAAATTTTCGATTGTGTTTTTTGGCTTTATAACCCAATAGTTATTGATTTTTCCCAAAAAATCCCCCGCGTAAAACCATCTGGCACCTTTAATATGACCTTCTAAGTATTCTTTTCTTGATCTTGAATCAACTACTTGAATCGTGTTTTCATTATTTATTGCCCAAAGTAAAAAACTTTTTTGAGCCAAAATATTGCCAGGGTTGTATTCTATTGTAAAATGGGATTTTGGCAAACTATAGTTTCCTATTAAAACAGCCAAACCTTCACTTTTCCATTTTTCAAAACCTCCATCCATATAGTATATATCTTTAATTCCAGACCAATAAAGTGCGCTAATAATCCATGCAGCCTGTGCTATAAACCTTGCACTGTTATCGTAATTTTCACCAGAGTATACAATGTATGTTGCATTTCTTTTCAACCCATATGCAGAAAAAATTCTTTCCAGCTGGTTGTTGTATGGCATAAGACCCAATTCATTTTCTTGAGATGCGAGTATTTCGTTTTCTGTTAAATTTATTGCTTTAGGCAAATGGCCATGCAGATAATTTTGTTTGCTTCTTGTATCAATCACAACGACATTGTTTTGAGTTTTTATTAAAAAGTTTGCCTGTTGTGTGCTAATAATGCCAATTTTAGCAAAAGCTGCTCTACTAAAAAATAAACTAACAAAAAACACCAAAAACACAACAAATTTTTTAAATTTCATAAAAACCTCCCATATTTATAATTAGTTAGTTATTATATATCTTTTTTTAAAAAAATCAATAGAAAATTAATTTATTAATTTTTCTTGACATGTTTAACTTACAATACTAAAATATATTAAAAGTATGTAAAAGGAGGTTTAAAAAATGAGTGTCTTTAAAAAAATGGCTCTAATTGTTGCGGTTTTTGCATTTGTTTTCTTACCACGTCTAGTATTTGCAGCAGAACCTATTAACATTGGCATTATAGCAGAACAAGGTACACTTGTAGGTGATTCTATTGTTAATGGGGCAAAATTAGCAGCAGACCAGATTAATGCAAAAGGTGGTATTGACGGTAGACCTATTAAGTTATTTATTTACGATGATCACATGCGAGCAACAGATGCTGTTCAAGCTTTTCAAAGAGCTGTTTACGATCACCATGTAGTTGCAGTTATTGGTAGCTGGATAAGTGAAGTTGCACTTGCACTTGAACCCTGGGCAGCAAGGCTACATACTATTTATATTACAACCGGCGCAGCTGATCCAAAAATTACACAATTAGTCCATAATAACTATAATATGTATAAATATGTATTCCAATTAAAGTACAATGCTACTGAAATGGCTCAAACTGTATGTAACTTTATACATGATGATTTAGTAAAACAATATGGCTACAAGACAGCCTATATAGCAAGCGAGAATGCAGCATGGACCGAACCATTAGATGCAGAGTATCTAAAATGTCTTCCACAAACTGGTGTCAAAGTGGTAGGTCATATTAGATTTGCACCAAATACAACTGATTTTACACCTATATTCACCGATATAAAATCTAAAAATCCTGATCTTTTAGTAACCGGTTGGGCACATACAGGTCTTCAACAAACTGTTCAATGGCATGAAGCAAAATATCCTTTTTTGATAGTTGGAATAAACGCACAGGCAAGTACATCTGACTTCTGGAAAAAAAGCAATGGAGCAACAGAAGGCATAATTAGTCAAGCAGAAGGATCTCCTGCTCCAATAACACCAAAAACCATACCTTTTGTTAAAGAATACGTGAAAGTATTTGGCATAACACCTGCTTATGGTGGCTATACAACATATGATGCTATATATGTGCTGGCACAGGCTATAAAAAGAGCTAAATCAACAAACACTGATGCACTTATTAAAGCACTTGAAGCTACAAATTACATTGGTGTTATGGGACATATAGAGTTTTATGGAAAAGAAAGTCCATATGCACATGGCATAAAATATGGCCCTTCATATGCAACCGGCGTTATGTTGCAATGGCAACACGGCAAATTAGAAACGGTTTGGCCACCTCATGCAGCAACAGCTAAAGTTATTATACCTTCGTTTGTTAAAAAATGAACCTTTTTTGGCAAATTTTATTTGATGGCTTTATTATTAGTTCGATTTACGCTGTGGGAGTAGTAGGGTTTTCTCTTATCTTTGGCACAGCAGGAGTACTTAATCTCTCCCACGGTGCTTTTTTAGTATTGAGTGCAATCATTTCCTGGTTTTTTATAAGTCATTTTCATCTGCCTTTATTAGCTGGTATGGTTGTTGGCGTTTTAGCTTCAATAGCAGTCTCATACTTGTTATTTGTATTGCTTATAAACCCCATAGACAAATCTAAAAAAATACCCACTGCAGAAAAAGAAATTTTTATACTTACAGCTACACTTTTATGGTCTATGATTATAGAAGAATTACTGGATTATTTTTTCAGCTCAAATCCTGTTGTTGTGCCTCCTTTTGTAAAAGGTGTTTTACACTTGTTTAAAATGAATATAACATACAATGAAATTCTGCTTTCGTTTGCTTCTATTTTAATTCTGATTATTTTGTGGACTTTTATAAACAAAACAAAAACAGGCAAAGTTTTGCTTGCAGCATCTATGAGCCATGACGGTTTGGCAATAAGCGGTATTGATATTAAAAAGGTTTATATACTTTTGTGGGGTGTATACGGCTTATTAACCGGTCTTTCTGGTGCCTTGCTAGCTTCATTTTTAGGTGCAAGTTCACAAAGCGTCCCAAGTCTTACCGGGCTTGCTTTTTCTGTTGTGGTGCTTGGAGGCTTGGGTAACATAACAGGTTCTATTCTGGCAGCATTTCTTATCGGCTATATACAAACTATGACTGCTTATTTGATTTCACCTGCATACACATCAATACCTGCTTACGTAATCTTAGTTTTGATACTTATGTTTAAACCAAAAGGTTTGTTTGGTAGGTTTTAAATATGTTAATACCAAAGGATAGATCAATTTTTATAGGAATTGTAATTTTTATTCTTTTGATATTTGTACCCTACATTTTTTCTTCTTATGTTGTGGGTGTTTTTACAATTGCTTTATATTTCGCAGTTTTTGTTATGTCGTGGGATTTATTATTTGGATATTCAGGGGAAGTAAATTTTGGATCTACATTTCAAATAGGCATAGGTGCATATACTGCGGCTATTTTAAATATAAACACTCATATGCCACTTGCTTTATGTATTGTACTTGGTGCTGTAGCAGCCATTTTATCAGGACTTATCCTAGTTGCTCCAGCTTTAAGACTTAAAGGACCATATTTTGGACTTATTACACTGGTTAGTGTTTTGTTATTAGAACAATTTGTCACAATATTTGCCCAATACACAGGTGGAGAGATAGGCTTATCCGTACCCGGCATAATATCTGTTAGCTCAAAAATAAATTATTATATGGCCCTTTTGTTTTGTGCTTTCAGTGCAATGGTTATGCTTGTTATTGCAAGATCGCCTATTGGTCTGATTCTACAGGCATCTGCTCAAGATCCAATAGAAGCAGAAAGTCTGGGTTTTAACATAACAAAATACAAAGTTTTAGCTTTTGGTATCAGTGCTTTATTTAGTGGCTTATCAGGGGCTTTGCTTGTGTTTTATTTAGGTACAGCTTCAGTGAGTCTTGTAGTGTCTATTGCTGTTGTATTGCAAATTATAATTTCTGCTATTATTGGTGGAAGAAGAACAATTATAGGACCTATTTTGGGAGCTTTTTTTATAATACTTTTAAGAGAGTGGCTGCAACCATTGGGTCAGCTTAGCTATGTTGTTGTGTCGATAATGGGACTTATAGTATTGCTTTTTTTGCCAGATGGTATAATAAGCTTGTTTTTGAGGAAAAACTAAATGGCGTTACTGGAAGTAAAAAATCTGGACAAATATTTTGGCGGCATACATGCCACAGACAATGTAAGCTTTGAAATTAATAAAAATGAAATTGTAGGTTTAATAGGTCCAAATGGTGCTGGAAAATCTACAATAATGCATTTGCTCATAGGCCTTTACAAACCTACAAATGGTATAATAAAATTCAATGGAGAAGAAATTCAACATTTAAGTATACACAAAAGAATAAAAAAGGGTATTGCCGTAATGTTTCAGCATTCAAGACCGCTTAGCAGACAGACAGTGTTAGAAAATATCGAATTATCTTTATTGGAAGATAAATTTCAGTTTTTCTATAAAAACGATATAAAAGAACAAGCCTTTCGAATAGCAAAAAATCTGGGATTAGAATTGGTTTGTAATAAACGTCCATCAGAGTTAGCCTTTGGTATTATACGAAGAATGGAGCTTGCAAAAGCCATTGCTCTAAACCCAAAACTCCTGCTTTTAGATGAGCCTTTTGCAGGTTTGAGTCATTCAGAAGTAGAAGAGTTTTCTAAACTAATTAGATCATTAACAAAAGAAAATTTTTCTATTATAATAGTTGATCATAATGTAAAAGCAGTTAAAGACTTGGTTGATAAAATTATAGCAATTCACGCTGGAAAAATAATATCAACAGGCACACCAGAAGAAGTAATATCCAACAAAGAAGTGAAAAGAGTATTTCTGGGCGAACAAACTAAAATTGAAAACTCAAATCAAAAACAAACTGACCTTAACGCAAAAATTCTATTGGAAGTCAATATCACTTCTTTATCCTACAATAAAGCTCAGGCTTTAAGAAATGTTGACTTAATAGTAAAAGAAGGTCAATTTGTATCTGTTGTAGGTTTAAATGGCGCTGGAAAAACTAGCCTTTTTAAAGCAATATTTTCATTTGTAAATTACGAAGGTGACATAAAATGGCACGGTAAATCTATAAAGCATCTAAAAACGGCAGAAATTGTAAATTTAGGCATATCATTTGTACCAGAAACCAGAGAATTGTTTAAATTTATGAGCACAGAAGAAAACTTAAACCTTGCTTTGCAAAAAGTAGCAAAAAATGAAGCAAAAAAAAGAATAGAAGAAGTATATTCAATATTCCCAAGACTAGCAGAAAGAAAAAAGCAACTTGCATCTACACTATCGGGTGGAGAACAACAGATGCTAACAATAGCAAGAGCTCTTGTTCAAAAACCAAAAATGATAGTACTTGATGAACCTACACTTGGTCTTGCACCAATAGTCCTTGAAGATATATCTAAAGTACTTGATTACATGCATACTCAAATGAATCTGACAATTCTGCTTGGTGAA
>NZ_JBMFGQ010000056.1:0-6945 GCF_049977265.1 Desulfurella sp.
TAATAGCTTCGTACTTACTGGTTATAGCGCTTGTAAAAATAGCAGTAGTATATCCTGCGCATCCTTGCAAATTAAAGCTTATGCCGATTAAAAACACACCTAAAAAAAAGAATTTAAGTTTTTTTAACATTTTCATTTCCTAAATATGATTTTTACAATCCATTAGCTTACATTAAAAAACAAAGTTTTAGTGTTAAAATAAAAAAATGGTAGCCTCAGGGGGAATCGAACCCCCGTTACCGGCGTGAGAGGCCGGCGTCCTAACCGCTAGACGATGAGGCCACATGGCTGGGAGAGGAGGATTCGAACCTCCACTAGCGGATCCAGAGTCCGCGGTCCTACCGTTAGACGATCTCCCAAATGCAGGCTATATTGTATTAATTAATTGGGCTTTTGTCAAACAGTAAAAATTTTTATTTTGAAAAATTTTACAACTTCTGTACTTTGTGTTAAAATACATATAAAAATTAAGGAGGTTTTTATGAATTTAGAAAAACAGCTTGAGTATTTGCAAATAGTAAACTTCAAAAAGGTTTACCGAAATTTACCAACACCTGTATTAGTTGAAAAAATTCTCGAAAATAAAGAAGGCATTTTAGCCCATATGGGACCTATTGTTGTAGAAAGCGGAAAATACACGGGAAGATCGCCAAAAGACAAGTTTATTGTAAAGCAAGATCCAAGCAAAGACCATATATGGTGGGGTAAAGAAAATCAAGAAATTAGTCCGCAAGCTTTTGATAATCTTTACAAAAAAGTAGTAGCTTATTTACAACAAAAAGAAATTTATATAATGGATGGTTATGCAGGAGCGGATCCAAGATATAGATTACCAATTAGAGTTATTTCTACACTTGCCTGGCAATCACTATTTGCAAGAAATATGTTTATAAGAGAACTTGATCCAAAAAAACTTGAAAATTTTGAACCTGGATTTACTGTAATAGCTGCACCTGAGTTTAAAGCTATACCTGAAATTGATGGCACACGAAGCGAAGTATTTGTATTGTTAAATTTTGAAAAGAAAATAGTTTTAATAGGTGGCAGTGGTTACTCAGGTGAAATTAAAAAATCAGTTTTTAGTGTAATGAACTATTTAATGCCACTAAAAGGCATAATGAGTATGCACGCAAGTGCCAATTTAGGAAAAGGTGGCGATGTGGCAATTTTCTTTGGACTATCCGGTACAGGTAAAACGACACTGTCTTCTGATCCAGAACGTTTTTTGATTGGAGATGACGAACACGGCTGGAGTGATGATGGTGTGTTTAATTTTGAAGGTGGTTGTTATGCAAAAGTTATCAATCTTTCTAAAGATGACGAACCTTTAATATATGAAACAACCAGAAAATTTGGCACAATACTAGAAAATGTTGTAATTGATAAACAAACGCGCAGGGTTGATCTATTTAATGACTCAATAACAGAAAATACAAGGGCATCCTATCCCATAACTTACATACCAAATGCGTTAAAAGAAGGTATTGGCCCACACCCAAAAAATATAATAATGTTAACATACGATGCATTTGGGGTGTTACCTCCTGTATCAAAACTTACTACAAATCAAGCAATGTACCATTTCATTAGTGGATATACTGCAAAAGTTGCGGGTACAGAAGCTGGTATTGAAGAGCCAACCGCAGTATTTTCTACATGCTTTGGCGCGCCATTTATGGTTTTGCCACCAACCGTTTATGCAAAACTATTAGGAGAAAAAATACAAAAACACAGTGTTAATTGCTGGCTTGTAAATACCGGTTTAAATGGTGGTCCATATGGGATTGGGAAACGTATTAGCATATCACATACGCGCGCTATAATTAGAGCTATTCTAAGCAATGAATTAAATGATGTAGAGTACGAAGTTTTGCCAATATTTAATCTTCATATTCCAAAAAATTGTCCAGAGGTACCTCAAAACATTTTAAATCCTAGACAAAGCTGGAAAGATAAAGATGCCTATGATAATCAGTTTAAAAAATTAGCACTGGCTTTTAAGAAAAACCTAGATTCATTTGGCTTCGAAATTGATAAATCAATCACTGATGCAGGACCGCAGATTTAAACTTTATAGCAAAAGAGGGAACTTTTGTCTTCCCTCTTTTGCATCATTTTTTGTTAGTTTTGTTGTGTAGACTCTGTATCGGTTGAAGCTAATTTAGAATCAGAGTAAAAATTGATATCTTTGAGTTTGTTTAAGGCATATTCACACCCAAGAGTGTAGACTTTTACAGCTACTACTCCCGCATTAATCATGCCAAGCTCTTTAGCTGCTCCTCTTGATAGGTCTAGTATGCGCCCCTTTATGTATGGTCCTCTGTCAACAATTTTTACAAACAGCTCTTTACCATTGTAAAGATTTTTTACCAACACCTTACTACCAAAAGGTAGGGTTTTACTAGCTGCAAAAATTTCATCACTGTTGTAAACATTGCCATTTGCTGTTTGCATTAAAGAATCTCTCAAACCATACCATGAGGCATAACCTTTTTGAATCTGACACGCATTGTTTTCGTTTGAAAGTGATTTTAAAATGTCATCAACTGTAGCTTCACCCGCAAATGCCCTTGAAAAACTAACAAAAAATAATACCGCTAGAACTAACCAAAACTTTCTCATGTTTTAAAGTATAAAAAATATATACAAAATTGTCAATAAAAAATACAAATTTTAAAAATCAGATAATTTTTCTCACCAAAAAATCTAAATTTTTAGGTAATATAATATAACTAATAAAATTATATACTAAATTTAATTATATCATGCAACATTTTGATTTTTTAATATTCTTTTTGTATAATGACAAACAAAAAGGAGTTGACTAATGCTGTTTTCTGAAAGTTCAATTTACACTATAAAAGAAAAACCCAAGGATGCAACAATTAACAGCCATGAGTTGCTTATAAGGGGTAGTTTTATAAGCCAAATATCAAGCGGTGTATACACATATATGCCCCTTGGCCTAAAAGTTATAAAAAAAGTTTCAAAAATTATAGAAGAGGAAATGGATGCAAAAGGCGCACAGCAAATTTTGATGCCAGCAGTTCAGCCAGCTGAGTTATGGATAGAATCAGGTAGATGGAGTCAATATGGCAAAGAATTACTGCGTTTTAAAGATAGAAGCGATAGAGATTTTGTGATTGGTCCCACACATGAAGAAGTTGTATCAGACATTGTAAGAAGATACGTAAATAGTTATAGGCAACTGCCAATAAACTTATACCAGATCCAAACAAAATTCAGAGATGAGATAAGACCGAGATTTGGGCTTATGAGAGCAAAAGAATTCATAATGAAAGATGCCTACAGCTTCGATTCAGAACCCGTTGGTCTAGATACAAGCTACGATAAGATGCGCAACGCATACTGTAGAATATTCAAGCGATGCGGATTAGACTTTAGAATAGTGCAAGCAGATAGTGGAGCTATTGGCGGCAGAGATTCAGAAGAATTTATGGTGTTATCTAGTGTTGGGGAAGATGAAATTTTTGTTTGTGATAATTGCGATTATGCGGCAAATGCCGAAAAGGCAACAAGTGAAAACATTGACCAACTTGAATTTCAAAGCGAAATAAACGAAATAGAAAAAATTTACACTCCAGGCGCCAAAACTATTGAAGATGTTTGTAGATTCCTGGGTATTGACAGAGAGAATTTAGCAAAATCTTTGCTTTATAAAAACGAAAACGGTGAATTTTTTTGTTTTATTTTAATTGGCAGCGACACCCTAAACGAAATTAAAGCCAAAAATGTAACTAAAAGCATAGAACTCTATACCCTTAATTCAAAAGAAATTGAAGATTTAGGCCTATTTGAAGGTTTTATCGGTCCTATTGGCTTGAATAAAAAAATCAAAATTATAGCTGACTTGAGATTAGAAAATAAAAATAACATAGTTGTAGGTGCTAATGAAAGCGATTATCATTTAAAAAATGTATCAGTAAAAAAAGTGGAAAATGTAGAATTTGATGATATAAGAAGCGTAAAAGAAGGAGAAATTTGCCCTAAGTGTAAAAAAGGCAAATTAAAAAAATATATGGGCATTGAAGTGGGACATATATTTAAACTTGGACTTAAATATTCAAAAGCAATGAATGTAGTGTATTTAGATAAAGACGGTAAACAGCAATATATTTATATGGGGTGTTATGGCATAGGCGTAGGTAGGTTAGCTCAAGCGTGCGTGGAACAAAATCATGACAGTGATGGTATTATATGGCCAATTTCTATTGCCCCTTTTGAAGTAGAAATAATTCAAGTTGATATGACAAGCGAAACTAACCAATTTTGCTTAGAACTTTACAATCAACTAAATATATCAAAAGTAGAAGTGCTTTATGACGATAGAGTAGAACGTGCAGGTGTAAAGTTTAAGGATATGGATTTAATAGGAATTCCAATTAGTATAATAGTGGGATCTAAAAATTTTCAAAACAACAAGGTAGAAATACGCGTAAGAAACATAAAAGAAAAAATATTATGCAATGTAGAAGATTGTTTAAATGAAGTTTTAAACTTAAAAAATCAACTCTACAAAAAATTGGAGGTAAGATGAAAGATTTAAAGGAAAAGTTATTTAGAAAACAGAAAAATGGCTGGCTTGATAACAAAAAAGAGGAAGTATTTGAATTTTCGAAAAATTATATAAGCTTTCTCGATAGTTGCAAGACAGAACGAGAAACTGTCAATTTCATAAAGCAATATTTTTCAAAACACGCCAAAGATGAGCTAATTTTTATAAATAGAAACAAAAATGCGGCTTTGGTACGTATTGGAAAAGAAAACGGCGCTAGATTTGTAGCAAGCCACATTGATTCACCTCGCATAGATTTAAAACAAAATCCAATCTTTGAAGATTCAAACTTAGGCTTGTTTCATACTCATTATTATGGTGGCATAAAAAAATATCAGTGGTTAAACATCCCGCTCGCATTGCATGGCATTATTATAAAATCAGATTTAAAAATGATAGAATTCAATATTGGAGAAAAAGATGATGATCCAATTTTTGTAATACCAGATTTATTGCCACATTTATCCAAAAAGGTAATTGATGACAAAGTAGTAAAAGAGGCTTTTGATGCTGATAAGTTAAATTTAATTGTTGGTTCAATTCCATTTAGCAAAGAAGAAAAAGACCAGATTAAGCTAAATATTTTAAAAATACTCAACGAAACCTATGGCATCCTTGAAGAAGACTTTATATCAGCTGAGATTACATTAACTCCAGCATTTAAAGCAAAAGATGCAGGGTTTGATAAGAGTTTAATAGCTGGTTACGGTCAGGATGACAGAATCTGTGCATACGCAAGCCTAAAAGCTTTCTTTGAATCCAAAAAAGCATCGCAAACACAGGTAGCTTTAATGGTAGATAAAGAAGAAATCGGCTCTGAAGGAAATACATCGGCACAATCCAGCTTTTTATTTGAAGTTGTTATTGAAATTTTAAAAGCAAAAAAAAATGAACCAACATTTGAAAATATTGTGTCTTTCTTTAAACACTCAGAATGTTTATCGGCGGATGTAAATGGTGCAGTAAACCCAATGTATAAAGAAGTACACGAAAAAGACAATGCCTCTTACATTAACAATGGTGTTGTGCTAACAAAATTTACAGGTCATGGCGGAAAATACATGGCAAACGATGCCAATGCTGAATTTGTAGGCAAAATTAGAAAAATTTTCAACGATAACAATGTAGTGTGGCAAACGGGTGAGTTAGGCAAAGTTGATGAAGGTGGCGGTGGCACAATTGCAAAATACATAGCAAACCACAATATAGAAACCATAGATTGTGGTCCAGCTCTAATTTCTATGCATTCACCATTCGAAATTTCATCTAAAGCGGATCTTTTTGAAACATATAAAGCTTATAAGGCCTTTTTTAGCTATTAGAGATGTTTTTAAATAGAAAAATAAATTTTACAAAGTTAATTGAAAACATCTCTAACTCTTTAGACTTGATGGCTTTTGGGGAAAACCCAAGCCATCACGCCCTAAGAGTTGGCTTTATATCAATAATTATTGCCAATAATTTAAATTTAACAAGAACGGAAAAAATAGATTTATATTTATCCTGTCTGGTTCATGATGTTGGAGCTGTTGGTATCGAAGGCCAGCTGTTGTCTGAAGAAAATCGCAATATGATTAATCTTCAAGAACATGCGCAACTTGGTTATGAAATTCTAAGCCAAATACCATTTTGCGAAAATATTGCACTTATCGTAAAAGACCATCACAACGCATCTTCTTCTAGCTTTCTTTCGCGTATAATATACTTTGCCGACGAAGTTGATGTCATTTTAAGAAAACAAGAGTTTTATAACCCAAAGGACTTGCAAACCAAAGTTTTTGCCACATTTAAAGGCAAATCTCAATTTAAACCTATACTGGATGCTTTTTTAGTGTCAACACAAATGGATGCATTTTTAATTATGCTAAACAATATTGATGAAATAAAGCATTTTTTGCCTTCGTATGTTGAAGATAGGTTTATAGTTTTAGATAATTTAAAATTAATGATGCTTGGAAAAACAATAGCAGAAAATTTCATAGATAAAAAAAGTAAATTTACCCTAACTCACTCAATGGATGTAGCGTATACTGCCTCAAGTATTGCAAAAAATTTAGGCTTTGGAGATCTCGATTGTGAACTGTTACAAACTGCTGGTTTTTTACACGATATAGGCAAGCTTTTTGTGCCAAACAGTATACTGGATTTTGCTGGCAAACTTGAAAACATACAATGGCTTAAAATGAAGTCACATGCTTTTTATACATTTTCCTTTTTGACAAAACTTGGACTTGAAAAACAGATCGTTTCTATTGCTTCAAATCATCATGAATATTTGGATGGCAGTGGTTATCCTTTTGGTTTTGACAAAACTCAATTGTCAGTATTTGATCAAATAATGGCTGTTGCAGATATATACTCTGCCCTAA
>NZ_JBMFGQ010000057.1:0-6850 GCF_049977265.1 Desulfurella sp.
GAAGCGGGCCAAAGACAAATACAAGCAAAACCTAGATTTCGTATTTAGTTTGTTTCCAAAGCTATCTGAGAGGATTAATCAAAAGGCTCAAAGTCTATCTGGCGGCGAACAGCAGATGGTTGCCATTGCAAGGGGCTTAATGGCAGACCCAAAAATTCTAATATTTGACGAACCAAGCCTTGGCTTATCCCCAAAACTGACAATTGAAGTGTTTAGTATAATCAAAAACCTGAAAGAAAAAGGCATTGCGATGCTTCTTGTTGAGCAGAATGTTCATCTGTCTTTGTCAATAACAGACAACGCCTATGTGCTTTCAGAAGGCAAAGTAGTGCTATCTGGAAGCGGTGGGGATTTGCTGGAAAATCCCCAAGTAAAAGAAGCCTTTTTAGGTTTATAGGTTTATAGCTTTAATCATCCAGGTAATCATCAAGGCTTATGTTCGCCATAGGCTTAAACAAAAAAGTCAAAACTAACAAAACAACAATTTCAATAGCAATGCCGTATAAACCTACCCATATTCCCTTATAAACAGCCAACTTAAAATGACCCAAATATAAAATGTAAGTAGTAAGCACTATACCCGCTATTGTTGAAATACCAGCTGGAATTTTTGAAACCCTGTTTGTAAAAAGCGGCAAAAAGATGAGTGGAAATAACTGCACCACCCACGACCCAGCCATTAGCTGCAAAGTAATAATAAATGAAGGACTCATTGCAAGGCTTAAATATAGAGCAAGCAGTATTATTATTGCAACAGAAACTTTACTTATTATTCTTTCAGTAGAATCACTTATGTTTGGATTAATTAAGTTTTTGTAAATATTTCTTGTAAAAAGATTGGCACTTGCAATTGACATAATGGAAGCAGGTATCATACTGCCAAGTATTATAATTGCGCCAATTAATGCTGTAGGAATAGGTCCAAATGTTTTTGAAATAAGCATTGGAAATGCCATATTGGGATTTTTTAAACCAGGAACTACAAACAATGCCGCAAAACCTAACAATGTTATAAATAGCAGCATTATATTGTATATTGGAAGCACAATAGCGTTTTTTCTAACAGTATTTGCATTTTTTGATGAATATACACCTGTTATTGCATGCGGATATAAAAACAATGCTGCAGCAGATCCAAATGCCAGTGTAGCAAAAACACTAATTTGACCGGGAGCAAGAACAGCCTTTTTTGGATAATGCACACTAAACCAGCTAAACATATGTCCAATTGAGCCAAAATAATGTATTGGGATGTAAATAATTAAAAACAACACCATAGCCCATACAAAAAAGTCTTTTATAAATGCAGTTAATGCTGGAGCTCTAAGTCCATTAAAAACCGTAAAACCCATAACTAAAAGCAAAGAGATTATTATGGTAATGTTTGAAGGTACATGTGTAACACTTAGCATAAAATTCATCCCAAAAATCTGCAAGCCGATATATGGTAGCTCAGCTAAAATTCCAATAATACCCACTATCAAAGCAAGAAATTTTGAATCAAAAACCTTTTCTACATAATCACCAGCTGTAATAAAACCATGCCTTTTTGCAGCATTCCAAAGTCTTGGCATAGTTAAAAATACAATTGGGTATGTCATAATAACATAAGATGTAGCAAACAAAGCCAAAACACCTGCACCGTAAGCAAGTCCTGGTATTGCAATTAAAGTATAGGCCGTATATACATCCCCACCTATCAAAAACCAGACAATAAATGTGCCAAAATGCCTTCCACCCAAACTCCATTCTGTTATATCGTTAGTTAAAGATGGTTTAAACCTGCTTGCGTAAAATCCAACAATACCCACAATAACAATAAACGCAAGCATAATGGATAATTCTAAAATATTCATTTTCCTCTCCTTTGGCTTGTTTTTTGCTCAATCTTATAGGCAACAAAAGTCAGTATAATTGTAATAATATCCATAACAATGAGAAAAAATGACATGAAATTGAGTCCGAATACAATATCGCTTCTGTTATAATAAGGTACCCCAAAAGATAAAATTAAAATAGGTATAATGGCAAGTATCCATACAAGTGGATGGTAACGTTTGTAAGTTTTCATAAATCCTCCTTAATATTCTTGAAATAATTATTACATTTTTTAATAAAAGTCAATATATTATTAACTTATAATTTATTTATAAAAATTACATTTATGTCATTAATAGTTAATAAATAATTTTTATATAATTGCAATAATTTTTAATTAGAACTTATTGACAAATTTTTTAAATTAATTTATAAATTAATTTAAAGTTTAGACTTGGGAGGTGAACCATGGGCTGGTTCAAAAAAAGTATATTTTTTATGCTTGCATTAATGATGGGTATTGTTTTGATGCCTTTTTATGCTAAAGCAGCCGCACCAAAACAAATACTTATTGGCACACTTTATGCAAGCTCGGGGCCATTTGCGACCTCTTCTACATCGCAGTATCATGGTCTGGAATTTTGGGCAAACCAGGTTAACAAGCAAGGCGGTGTGTATGTAGCTGCTTTTAAAAAGAAAATACCAGTAAAATTGGTAGCATATGACGATCAAAGTTCTACAACACTTGCAGCTACACTATACAACCAGTTAATTACAAGGGACAGGGTAAATATTTTAGTTGCAGACTTTGGTTCTGTGTTAACATCTGTTGCTGTGCCTATTGCTCAAGAAAACAAAATGCTACTTTTTGACCCAACAGGTACTTCTGCAAAATTCTTTTCACCGCATAATCCATACCTTGTTCTTACAAGTCTACCAACAAGTGGCGTATGGCCAACTGTATTAGCTGACTTTCTAATTTCTCACAAGATAAACAAAGTTGCTGTAATTTATTCAGCAAACGACTTTAATCAATCACAAGCAGAAACACTCAAATCTAAATTAGAAGCTGCTAAGATCAAACCTGTTTATTATCATGCTGTACCAACCGATACTTCAAATTATACTGTACTTATAAGAACAATTGAAGCAACACATCCCAAGGCACTTATAGAATTTGGATATCCAACAAATGATATAGCATTCTTGCAAAATTTGCAGGCAACTGGAGTCAAATTCAATATGGTATTTACCATCTTCCCCGGTCAACAACTTGCTTTGATAGAAAAAAATGTTGGAACAAAAGCACTTGAGTATACTTATACATACCCAACACCACCTTTGCTAGTTTATAACAAAGTAAATTATGGTATGCCAATGAGCGAGTTTGAGAAGATCTACACACAAACAACAAAAAGACCTGTAGATTTTCTAACTGTAGCAGGCTATAATGCTGGTTTGATAATACAAAAAACACTTGCAACAAGCAAAGAATTCAACCAGCTATCATTCAGAAATTCAATAAATACTTTTTCAGGAAAATTATTCACACTCAATGGCTTGTTTAAAATCAACAATGAAGGTGCTCAAATTGGAGAATTTTTGCCTGTGGGACAATTCCAACCAACAAAAACAGGTATAGTATTACATGTTGTATATCCACAAAATATTGCTACTGGAAAACCAATTTACCCAGCACCTTAAAGGCAAAAACGCTATGGAATTGTTTTTCTACGCTTTAATTAGCGGAATTTTATATGGAATATTTTTTGCTCTTGTAGGTATAGGATTAAATTTAATCTTTGGCGTCATGCGAATGGTTAATCTAGCGCATGGAGATTTTATTATGCTGGGCGCTTTTGGCGCCTGGCTTGCTTTTAGTAAATTAAATATGAATCCACTTTTAGCTATACCAATAGAAATATTTATTTTTATTATAATTGGTTTTGGTGTTTATTATGCATTTGTGCCAAGACTTTCAAAATCAAGAGATCCCGAAATGCTATCTTTTATACTATTTTTTGGTATTGCGCAGATTATAGAAGCACTTGCTATATTTGCTTTTGGAAATAATCAAAAATCTATACCGTTTTCTACATTAGGTAAAGGTAGCATAAGTATACTCTCACAGTCGATCCCATTCTCCTGGGTTGTTAGCGCTGCTATTAGTCTGATTATGATAGGTTTTGTTTATTATTATTTATACTTCACAAGAACTGGATATGCTACAAGGGCAATAATGTCAAGCCCAGAAGAAGCTTCAAGTGTAGGCATAGATGTTTCTAAAATATCTGCTTTTGCAATGGGTATAGGTTTAAGCTTAGCAGCTATAGCTGGAGTGCTTGCCCCTTTTATGATTGGAAGCATAGACCCATCTATTGGTGCATCGCTTACCACAACATCTTTTGCAATCGTTGTAATTGGATCTTTGGGTAACCCAATTGGTACAATCCTTGGGGGTATTATATATGGACTTGCCATGATGTTTATGCAAACATATTTAGCATCGTGGACCAATCTTGTTCCTTATGTTATTTTAATCTTAATTCTTCTGGTAAAACCCAGTGGGCTTTTAGGTAAAAAGGTGAGAAATGCGTAAAAAAAACATAAGACTGATTATTGGAATAATATTAATTTTAGTCATGACAGCTTTGTTTGCTGTGCTACCCAAAATTTACAACAATAATTTTTTACTTTTTAATATAATGCTCTATATAGCCTTAGCCGAAGGCTTAAATCTCATCTATGGCTTTACGGGATATTTGCCTTTTGGGTATGTGGGTTTTTTTGGCATAGGCGCATACAGTGCATCACTTTTGATATTACTTTTGCATGTAAGCGTTGTGCCTGCCATTTTACTTGGCGGCGTAGCTGCAAGCATAGTAGGCATAATATTAACGCCTCTTTTGAGGCTTTCTGGTGCATATTTTGCCATAGCAAATCTGGCTGCTTCTCAAGCCATTTATTATATAATATCAAATCCTCATCTGGAAAATATAACACAGGGTCCCTACGGCATAATGCTATCAAGCGTTTATGATGCAACAGCTAGCTATAATGCCATGCTTATAGTAATGTTTTTTGCATTTATGCTTGTTTTGTTTTTCAGGCAATCAAGGTTTGGTTTATCGCTTATGGCAATAAGAGAAGATAGCATAACTGCAAGCGTAGCTGGCGTAAATGTAGTACTTGCACGCACCATTGCTTGGCTTTTGAGTGCATTTGTTGCAGGATTGTGTGGTGGAGTTTTTGCTTGGTATACATCTGTTTTTTACCCGGAAACGGTTTTTAGTTTAAATATAAGCATATTTGCTATTGTATTTGTACTTTTTGGTGGAGCTGCAACATTGATTGGACCATTAATTGGCACCGTTATTTTATACGGAATGTATAATTTTATAGGTATATCAACACCTCAATATTTTCAGTTGATTTATGGTCTTTTGATTGTTGTGTTAATAATGTTTTTACCAAATGGCGTTGTTTCTTTGTTTAAGAAGGTAAAAGACTATGTCCCCTAAAGAAATACTTAAAGTTGAAGATGTAGAAAAACGATTTGGTGGCCTAAAAGCATTAAATAAAGTTAACTTAAGCGTTTACGAAAATGAGATATTGGGTCTTGTGGGACCAAACGGCTCTGGCAAAACTACACTTATAAATACCATATCTGGCATATACAAACCTGATGCTGGTAAAATTTACTTTTTTGGCAAACGTATAGATGGTATAGCAACATATAAACTTGCTCATTTAGGAATAAATAGAACATTTCAGATACCAAAACCTTTTCATGGTTTGACCGTGCGTGAAAATGTTGAAGTAGCTGCATTGTATTCTGGCAAACAATGTCTAAAATCTTTTTTTAAACACTTAAAAAACTTTAAATTTATGGAAAAAGGCTATTGCAATATTGAAGATGATGTCCAAACAGCCCTCTCAATAGTGGGTTTAGATAAATTCCAGGACAAACAAGCAACACAACTAAATACATCAGAGCAAAAATTATTAGGGCTTGCTCGCGCTCTTGCAACAAAACCTAAATTACTCCTTGTAGATGAGATTGCAGCTGGCCTTAATCAAGAAGAAACAGATAAAATTGCCGAAATTTTACAGACACTTGTTAAAAAATCTATTTCTATCATTGTAGTTGAACACTTGATGCATTTCATTCACAAAATTACTTCAAGGGTAGTTGTAATGGATTCTGGGTCGCCTATTTTTGAAGGTACACTAGAGCAAGCTGCAAATGACAAAAAGGTTGTAGAAGTATTTTTGGGAGGTTAGCATTGAGCCTACTGGAAGTCCAATCTTTAGAATCTGGATATAAGATTTTGAAAGTTTTGTGGGGTATTGATTTAAATATTGAGCAAAAAGAAAGAGTTATTTTACTTGGTGTTAATGGTGCTGGAAAAACCACGCTTTTAAAAGCAATTATGGGCCTTTTAAAAATATTCAATGGTAAAATTTATTTTGAAGGCAAAGACATAACACACTTAAGAACCGACAAAAGAGTAAAGTTAGGTATAGCATATATGTCTGAGATTGGAATATTTCCAAATCTTACTGTAGACGAAAACCTCGAATTAGGGGCGTTTTTTTTGGACAGTAAACTTACACATCAAAGAAAACAGCAAATGTATGAATACTTTCAAGATCTATTGAGCCATAAAAAGGCTTTAGCAGGTAGTTTAAGTGGCGGGCAAAGAAAAATGCTGGGCATAGCAAAGCTTTTGATGTCAAACCCAAAACTTGTAGTTTTAGACGAGCCTTCAAACGGCCTTTCGCCTAAATTTGTAAAATTAATAATAAATATTTTAGACGATTTACAAAACAAAGAACAATTTTCAATCCTTATTGCAGAACAAAACATAGCTTTTTTAGACTTTGCGCAAAGAGGTTATGTTATAGATAATGGTAAAGTGGTAGTTTCAGGCAATCTATCAGATTTAAAATCAAATAATATAGTAAAAAAAGCATATTTTGGCATAGAGAATTAAATTTTTATTTCAAATTTAATAAAATTATTGACTTT
>NZ_JBMFGQ010000058.1:0-6382 GCF_049977265.1 Desulfurella sp.
TAATATATTCTAATTCAATTAGTTTGTCAAGGGGAAAGGAAAGAATTTTTTTGGGGAAATAAAAAAATCTTTTAAATAGCTATAAAATAAGGTTTTAAAACTATGTCCATTTAAAATATATTGAAATTTTTGAAAATTTATTGTATATTTAAAAATAAATTTTGGAGGAGAAATGAAAGACAAAATTGTTGCGAAAGTAAAAAAAGAAAATGATAAATTACATTTGACATGCGAGGCTTTTGGTATCAGCGAGTACTGTATAGATGAAGAACAGGCAAAGGCAATTGTTGAATCAAAGGCACCAAAAAATGTTGAAATTGAATGGGTAAAAGATTATCTTGAAAACGATAAGTAAAATTTGCACTACATACCAGCTTTTTTAATTATCTGTGTATTTGCCTTAAGTTTAGTTAAAAAAATAGGCAAATTTACTATACATATCTGGCAGATTGCAATTGTTGCTGCGTTTCTTTGTATCATTACAAATCAAATTAGTCTAAAAGTAGCATTTTATTCAATAAATTTTGATGTAATATTTTTTTTGTTTGGTATGTTTTGTATTGGTGTATCTATAGAAAAAAGTGGCCTTGCAAAGTTTTTTACCAACTATACTTTGAAATATATTAAAAATATTGACAGTTTACTTTTATTTGTAATTTTATTTTGCGCTGTAAGCAGTGCCTTTTTAATGAACGATACAATTGCTGCAATTGTAGCTCCAATTATTCTTACGTTTGCAAAAACTTTGCAAGTTAATGTAAAAAAACTACTCCTTGTAAGCATGCTTGCAATAACAATTGGTGCATGTGCAAGCCCCATAGGAAGTCCACAAAATATATTAATTGTGAGCCATATGTCAGTAAATCCATTTCTTTTGTACTCTAAGTACCTTGTTTTGCCAACAATTCTCAATTTAGTTTTGCTTTTTTTGTATGCTAAATTTAGTTTTGAACAAAAAACTCTATACCCGCAAAATAAAATTGTAAAATTAAATGACAAAAGCCTTGCTGTGCTTTCAATTTACGCAATTGTTGTTTTGATATTTTTAGTTTTTTTAAAGGCTTTTTTTATTGAAGATATGCCTTTGATTTATATTTCATTAATACCTGCTACAATTGTCCTTTTACATAAAAAAAGATTTACAATTATAAAGAATGTTGATTATAAAACACTGGTTTTTTTTATTGGACTTTTTATTCTAATAAAAGCTTTCTGGAATTCAAATATTTTACAGGATTACATTTTAAGCTCACATATTAACTTAACCTCAACATATGTCATATTTGCTCTCACAACAATCGCCAGTCAATTTGTTTCAAATGTTCCTCTCGTAACGCTTTATCTGCAGGTTTTTTCATCTTATCATTTAAGCTGGCAACCATATCTTGCTTTATCTGTTGCAAGTTCAATTGCTGGAAATATTTTCTTGCTTGGTGCTGCAAGCAATATTATAGTTGCTCAAAATTTAGAAAAATACACAAATCAAACCATCACTTCTTTTGAGTTTTTTAAATATTCAATAATAATTACCACTATAAATGTTTCCGTTTATATGGCTGTATTTGCGATAATTTGATTGGATTTTTGCTAAAGTGCTTTTATACTAACAGGATCCATTTTTTAGCATTGAGATTCTACGCTTTTCGCAGAATGACTAGCCACAAATCGAATAGCGCCTTTTTTCGCTTTGCAAAAATTTATAAATTTTTAGCGTTCATATTCTGTTAATGTTGCATAAGTATAGTGTATTTTAAGATTTAAAATGGAGGTGTGTTTATGAAAAACACAAAAAAATTAGCGGCTTTGGCTCTTGGAGGTTTATTACTTGCTACATCTGCAGCAGGTATTGCAACAGCTAGCTCTCAACTAAATGGTTCAATCAAAATTACTCAAGACAATGAGGCCAACTATGCAAACCTGGCTAGTGTTAATATCGATCAAGCTGTTGCAAGTGCACTAAAGGCACAACCAGGTCAAGTCATTAAAGCAGGGTTAGAAAACGAGAATGGCTATTTAGTATGGGGAGTAGAAATTGCATCAAACAACCAGATTCATGAAGTTAAAGTTGATGCAAAAAATGCCAAAATTTTAAAAATTGAAAAAGACCAGCCAGACTCTCAAAAAGAAGGCATTGAAGAAAACGATTAATTGTTTTTTGGGGACACCTGTCCCCTTTTTTTCTTGAAAAATAAAAAAAGATGGGTTATTATGGCAAAAATGAGAATTTTAATTGTTGAAGATGAAAAAACTCTGGCTAATTTGATAAAACAAGGATTTGAAGAAGAAGGTTTTGCTGTTGATGTAGCATACGACGGTGAAGATGGCCTTTTTTTTGCACAAAACAATATATACGATTGCATAGTACTTGATATTATGCTTCCTGTAATCGATGGAATAACTATTCTAAAAAAACTAAGAGAACAAAACAATTCAACGCCAGTAATTATGCTTACTGCCAAGGATACAATAAAAGATAAAGTGCTTGGCTTAGATAGTGGATCAGATGATTATCTTACAAAACCTTTTTCTTTTGAAGAATTATTGTCTCGCACTAAAGCGATTATAAGGCGCAGGTATGCAACTTCAAGTCCGATTGTAAAAATTGTAGATTTAGAAATTGACACCGCTAAAAAAACAGTCAAAAGAGCAAATATACAAATTGAGCTTTCGGCAAAAGAATATGCATTACTTGAATATTTGGCTGCCAATAAAAATAAAGTTATAGATCGCACTACGATTATTGAACACCTTTACAATGAAGATTTTGAATTAGATAGCAATATTATTGACGTATTTATAAATAGAATTAGAAACAAAATTGATAGAAATTTTGATAAAAAATTAATCCATACAATTCGTGGCATGGGATACGCTTTAAAAGAGTGAATTCTATAAAATTTAGGCTATTTATATATTATTGTGCAATATCGTTTGTAATTTTTGGAATACTTGGCGTATTTTTATACTTTAGCCTTGAAGATATAGTATTAAAATCAATAGATAACGCTCTAATGACAAAAGCAAAAGCTATTGCAACGCTTATTAGCGAAGACGAAGGTATTAATTTTAAGTTTTCTGATGAAATACTAAAAGAATATTCAAAACATTCAAAACATTACTTTCAAATTATACACGGTTCAAAAATTCTAGAAAAATCTGCATCGCTGAATGGCGAAAGCCTTCCAGTTGTGACAGAAATTAAAACTGTTAATTTTAAAAATGAGCCTGTCCGTATAGTACCTTTTAGCTTCAAAATAAACAATAAACAATTTACTATTGAGTGCGCACAAGATATTGATGATAAGATTGACTTGCTTCAAACCTACCTTGGTATCCTTTCTATAGCTATTGTGGTGGCAATAATCTTGAGTGCTTTTGGTGGTTTAATCGTAGTAAATGCCATGTTAAAGCCACTCAAAAAAATATCTTTAACGATAAGCAAACTTTCAGAATCCAACCTATCAAAAAGTCATATTGATGAAAATGTAGCCAATGAGTTAAAACCACTAGCAATAGCGTTTAACAAAACATTTGCAAGATTGGACAATGTTTTTAATAAACAAAAACAATTTGTAGCAGATGTTTCTCATGAATTAAAAACACCTTTAAGCGTAATACTTATGGAAACAGAAATGGCTCTAAGAAAACAGCGAAAGATAGATGATTATATAAATACAATAGACCAAATAAAAAATAGTGCTCTACACATGAAAAGCATTATAGAAATCCTCTTTAAATTAATAAAAATAGAAAATACTCAGCTATTGGAAAAACAAACTTGCGATATTAAACAAACTATAGAAAAAACCCTTGGAATATTGAAACCACAACTTGAAAAAAAACATATAAATTGCAGCATAGAAGGCAACACATTTACTATAGAAGCTGACAAAACGCTTTTATTAGAGGTTTTTTTAAACTTAATAGATAACGCTGTCAAATATAACAAAGAAAATGGCACAATTAAAATTTCGATGTTTGCAACAAAAAGTGTTGAAATTTTAGATAGCGGTATTGGTATATCTAAAGAATCAATAGAAAATTTATTTGATAAATTTTATCGAGCGGATCCTTCAAGATCAAAAACAATTGAAGGCTTAGGTCTGGGCCTAAGCCTTGTTAAAGAAATTTTAGATTTACACAAGGCAAAAATTAAAGTCGAAAGTGAGCTAAATGCTGGAACAAAAGTAACGATTTTTTTCTAAAAATCATATTGTGCACTCAAAAAAAGCTGTCTTGCTCTGGACGTTGTTATATGTTTTGATTGATTGTAGTATTGTGTGGAAAATAGATCGTATTCTAATCTTAGCGTAGTGGATTTTGTCAGGTTATAGCTAATGCCTAAAAATTTGCCGTTTGCAGATTGGATAGCTTGGTTTGAGCTATTTAGGTCATTCATAAAGTTTAATTTATCAAAACCTCCATATAATCCCCAGTAATCATTGATAGTATAACTTGCCTCTATATTGTAAGCTCTAAAGCGCCTTGCAGCATTCGTGCTTGAATAACAGCTTGGTACTTCAGTCTCACTTTGAGCGTCACCTGATTCAATAAGCCCAACATAGTTTGTTGCACCTTTGCCATAAACAAACTCAGATTGAAGCGTAAGATTTTTTATTGGCAAACTTACTCCACTGCCGTATACATAAGGCCAATGCGAATATTTTGAATTAATATAGATTTGTTGTGTTTCCAAAAATGAGTAAACCCTGGCTTTTGAAGTTAAAAATGGAAATTCAATATCAAGCTTTGCACCAAAACCCGGCATTTTTGTTGAAATATTTTTTGATTTGGCTTCATCGTCCGTTAAAAAGAAACGGTTAAGCTGCTCTAAGGCAACTGTTGGCTTTAGTATAAGTTTGTCAGTTTCAAATTTACCATCAAGTCTAATCTGATCCGTTCCAAAAGGCCATGTCTGGTTAAAGCCCGGCATAGCATAGTAGTTATCAGAATATGTATTTAACTCACCAATCATGTTTGCTTTTCCTACAAGCAAAGATAAATTATTATTTATTTGGTATTTAAAATACGCTTTTAAAAGCCACAATGTATTGTTATCAGACTCAAAATCGCTTTCTATGTTTGCTTGAATTTTGTCGCTTTTCACATCTAAACCAAGCTTTGTTGTGCCTGTGTAAGTCTGAAACACTGTGAATTGATTACCATTTTTTAAACCATTATATGCAGTGTTTGCTGGGTAAGTTGGAGGTGGCAGTGTAAAGTTGTTATTGCCCCAAACAAAATACTGCTTTATTGAACCATAAAGGTTAACGTTAGAATTACTGACTACATCCATAGCCATTGTCTTTTGCAAAAAAATTAACAAAAACAATAAACCCAAAAATATAGAATATTTCATAACATCACCTTTAAAATCTAATTAAGTTTAATCTTTGCAAGCGCTTTCTTGTAATAAATGTATGCTGACACCCAGCTTAATATTAAAAACCCAACAATACTTAAACCCAATTCACTAAAAGGGATATTCTGGACAAATACAAAAAAAGGTGATGTTAAATTTAGCTCTGAAGATAATACCTGTATCCACTCAATTGTACCTACAAACAAAGCTACAAATACACTTGCTCCTGTTACAAATATATTAAAAAACAACTTTCTTATAACATCATTCATAGCCCAATCATAGACTTTCATCATTGCCAGACCATCAAGACTATCCATAAGGCTCATGCCTGCTGTGAATAAAAACGGAAATACAAGTATACTCCAGATTGGCATATGAGAGTTTTTTGCTAAAGCTGCAGAAATGCCAAGCACTGCAACTTCTGTTGCCGTATCAAAACCCAACCCAAATAAAAATCCAACAGGATACATCTGGTAGCTTTTGTTTATTTTTTTGTATAAAAAACCAAAAAACCTACCCATTAAGCCACGTTTATTAAGCAAATTATCTATTTCTTCGTGTTTGATATTGCCTTTTCTGTATTCTTTTGATAAATCATAAAGACTTTTTACGACAAGCAGATTTAAAATCCCAATAATTGTTAAAAACAACGCTGAAACTACAGTTCCAAAAATATTTCCGAAGTTTTTCAAAAAATCCATATGCGTCTGGATTGTCCTTGCAGCTATTATTAAGCCAAAAGACAGCAAAATCACAACTGTTGAATGACCTAAGGAAAAAAACAAACCAACACCCACTGGTTTTTGGTTATCCTGTCTGAGTTTTCTTGTTACATTATCAATAGCTGCTATATGGTCTGCATCAAATGCATGCTTTAGACCAAAAAAATAAGCAAGCAAACCTAAACTTGAAAGAATTGGGTTTAGTTTAACAAGGTAAAAAAAAGCACCCCATGCTACTAAGTTAAAAATAATAACAAATGCAAATAAAATATAAGTGCGTGACTTTAAAGACATG
>NZ_JBMFGQ010000059.1:0-6377 GCF_049977265.1 Desulfurella sp.
TTTTTGAGGGGGTTAAATAATATGCAAAAAGAAGAAATAAGAGCTAAAACAAATCAGTATGTGGAAGAAGAAGGCTTTATTTTGCCAAAGAATGTATTTAGGGATTTTTTTTCGCAACTGATTAAATTAGCTGGTTTTGGTCTTGGGGGTATGTTTGTTTTAAGTGGCAAAAAGGCAGGCAAAAAAGCAGCAAGTCATATAAAAGAGATTCTTGGTGACAACTTGAGTTTAGAAGATGTAAAAGAATGCATAATTTCTTATTTTGAAGAATCAAAACAATGTAAAATGGTAGAATTCAATATATCTGAAAACTCTGTAAACTTTAAAGCTCAACACTCTGTTTTTGCAGAAGGCATAGAAAGTAAAAAACCTACCTGTTTACCACTTGGCGGCACTATAGCTGGTATGCTAGAAGAATTTTTAGGTGGAAGCTGGGAGCCAAAAGAAACTCAGTGTATAGCACAAGGTTTTAGTGAGTGCATATTTGAAGTAAAACGCAAATAATTAAATCTAAAAGGTTTTTTTATTGTGATTTTAGTAAATAATTATTTCTATTTTAAAACAGGTTTAATATCAAAATTTAACTTTAACGTTATAGATAAAAAAGATTTTGGTGAATTTTTTAAATTGCAAAAGAAAGGGGGTTTTTGTGTCAATTTGGTTAAGGCATTATGGTAATGTGCCAAAAAGCCTGAATTATCCCCAAATAAGTTTGTATGAGTCTATTAGACAGTCCTGTTTAAAATATGAAGACCAGATTGCTTTTATCTATTTTGGCAATACTATAACTTACGCTAAATTGCTTTACTACATTGATAAATTTGCAGTGTATATAAAAGAAATTGGTATTGACCAAAAAAGCACTGTGAGTTTGATTTTGCCAACATGCCCTCAAGCTGTGATTGCATTTTATGCAATAAATAAAATAGGTGCTATAGCAAGCTTTATTCATCCTTTATCCAGTGAAGAAGAAATAGCAAATTATTTAAATATCAGTAATTCTGAGTTTGCTATAACGCTTGATTTATTTGTAAATAAAGTTTTATCTATAAAAGATAAAACGCCGTTAAAAAACATTATGCAAACAAGTATTTCTACATTTATGCCGTTTTTTTTAAAAACCGCCTACAATGTTTTCAAAAGACCCAAAAAAATTGTAGATTTAACTTTTGAAAGTGCAATTAAACACTCAAATATTTTAATTGATATAAAACCACAACAAAAAGCGTTTGATACGGCAGTTATTTTGTATAGCGGAGGTACAACAGGAAAACCAAAAGGTATTGAGTTATCAAATTTCAATTTGATTGCAAATGGCACTCAAATAAGCGCCTGGGCAAATTTAAATCAAGAAGATAAAATCCTAGCGATACTGCCTATATTTCACGGTTTTGGTCTTAGTGTTTGTATTAATGCAGTATTGATGGGTGGAGCACAGGCAATACTTGTGCCAAATTTTGATTTAGAAAAAGTTATAAAATTGATAAAAAAAGCAAAGCCAACCTTTTTAGTAGGTGTGCCTACTCTATACAAAGCACTGCTTGACAGTAAAGATTTTCAAAAAATGAACTTGAGTTTTTTGAAAGGCGCATTTTCGGGAGCAGATACTTTGCCTGAGCATATAAAAAAAGATTTTGATTCACTTGTGTCAAAAAGTGGCTCTAATGCAAAATTAAGGGAAGGCTACGGTCTAACCGAAGCTGTTACTGCAATTGCGGCTATGCCACTTGATAAATACAAACCTAATTCCATTGGTATACCTTTTCCCGATATGAAACTTAAAATAGTTGACCCTGTTTTGCTTAATGAATTAAAACCAAATGAATTAGGAGAAATTTGTATTAATGGTCCGTGTGTAATGAAAGGCTATTTAAATAATCCACAAGAAACTGAAAAAGTATTAAAAATGCACAATGATGGTCAAATCTGGTTGCATACTGGCGATCTAGGCTATATGGATGAAGAAGGCTTTTTTTATTTTAAGCAAAGATTAAAGAGAATGATAAAAGTTTCCGGTATGAATGTTTACCCAACTGAAATAGAAAATGTTTTAAGCTCACACGAAAATGTTAAATTTTCCTGCGCTATTGGTGTAAAAGATGAATACAAAATGCACAAAATTAAAGCTTTTATTGAGCTAAAAAATACTGATGTAAATAAAGACCAATTAAAAAAGGAACTCATAGATTTATGCAAAAAACATCTAAATGTATGGAGTGTGCCCTATGATATAGAATTTATGCAACTGCCAAGAACAAAACTTGGCAAAATAGACTATAAACTTTTAGAGGAAAAAGAAAATGCAAGAGTTAATGAAAACAATTGATTCTATTTTACAAAACCCATATACATATTTAGAAAATTTATCCAGATCAAAGCCTATTATGGGCTATAGCTGTACTTATGCTCCAGTTGAGCTTATTTATGCAAGCGGTTATCATCCTGCAAGAATAATAGGTTTAGCCAATAATGTCAGTCTTTCTGATGTGTATTTGCAATCGTATGCTTGTGCAGTTGTAAGAACGCTCCTTGAAGATAGTTTGTTAAAAAAACTTGATTTTTTAAGCGCTTTTTTATTTTTGCATACATGCGATTCAATGCAGAGGCTATCTGATATATTTAGAATAAACCTTAATTTCAAGCAATTTGATCTGATATTGCCAGTAAAATTTAGTTCACAAACCTCAAAAGACTATTTTCTTGATATTTTGTATGATTTTAAATCAAAACTTGAACAGGATCAAAATATAAAAATGGATATAGATAGCCTCAATAAAGCCATACAAACTTACAATGATTTAAAAGCTAACTTACTTAAGCTATATAACATTAAGTCAAATAATCCTGAAGCTTTAAGCTATAGCGATTTATCAAAAATTGTAAGAACTTCGTTTATTATGGATCCTGTGGAGTTTATTAACATAAGCTCTCAAATAATAAATAAAATATCTCAAAATCAACACCAATCTTCAAAACGACTTATGATTATAGGAAGCATATGTAATCATCCAGTTTTATTTGAAACCATAGAAAATAGAAATGCTCATATTGTTTGGGATGATTTATGTACAGGCACAAGATTTTTTGATGAATTAACGCTGATTGGCGATAATCCTTTGCAGTCAATAGTGGATAGATTTATCAAAAGACCTATTTGTCCTACCAAGCATATAAACCCACAATACAGGCTTGATTATTTAAAAAGAAAAATTGAAGAATACAAAATTAATGGTGTAATTTTTTTATTTATTAAATTTTGCGAACCGCATGCTTTTGATTACCCAGACCAGAAAAATTTACTTGAAAAAATTGGGATACCAAGCATAATGGTTGAAATCGAAAACCACAATGTATTTGATGAACAAACCAAAACAAGACTTGAAACTTTTATAGAGATGTTAGGTGAGTAAAAATGGAAAATAAAATTAAGTCAACAGATAAAATGAAAAAAATTATGAAAAAATATTATTTAACAGCAAAGTATGCAAAATATTTTGGTAAAAAAGTCGCCTGGATAACAAGTGGAGGTCCGGTTGAACCGCTTATTGCGATGGGTATTATACCGGTATATCCGGAAAACCATGGAGCAATGATTGGTGCTTCAAAAATCGGCGCAAAACTATCTGAATATGCAGAAAGCCTCGGTTATTCAAGTGATATATGTTCTTATGTTAAAGTTGATATTACATCTTCAATAACACGCCAAAGTCCTATTGGAGGTTTACCAAAACCTGACATGCTTATTTGTTGCAATAATATTTGTGGGACAGTTCAAAAATGGTATGAAATACAATCAAGAAAATTTAATGTTCCACTTTTTATTTACGATACGCCATTTTGCCATGTGGACTTAGATGATTCTGCAAAAAAATACTTAAAGGCTCAAACTAAAGAGTATATCTCTTTTTTAGAAAGCGTTACAAAGAAAAAGCTTGATTATGACAAAATGCAGGAAGTTGGAAAATTATCGCTTAAGGCTATGCAAAAATGGCAAGCAGTTTTGGATAGTGCAATTAATAAACCAAGCCCTATGACTGCATTTGATGCTTTTATACATCTGGCTCTTATTGTAACACTCAGGGGCAAAAAGGTTGTTGTTGACTACTATGAAACTTTGCTTAAAGAGTTAAATGATCGTGCAAAAAACAAAATTGGAGCGGTGGAAAACGAAAAATACAGGCTTTTATGGGATAATTTGCCTATATGGTATAAAATGAGGTGGCTTTCAAATGCTTTCAAAAAACATGATGGTGCACTGGTAGCAGACACATACACGCAGAGCTGGTGTGGTGTGGTTGATTATGTTGATGAAGAGCATTTTTTGGAAACAATGGGGGAAGCCTACGCAAGAGTATATCTAAATATAGGTACAGACAAAATGGCAGATTCTGTCCTAAAGCTTATTGATAAATATTCTATAGATGGTGTGGTGTTGCACTCAAACCGCAGTTGTAAGCCTTATTCTTTTGGTCAATACGATATTGCGCGTATAATTCAAAAGAAAGGCATCCCTACCCTTTTTATTGAAGCCGATATGACAGATGAGCGCAAATTTGCACAGGCTCAGGTGGAAAACCGTATTGATTCATTTATGGAAGTTTTGAGTCAAATAAAGGGCTAAAAAAATGTTTATAGGCATAGATATAGGTTCAACAACAGCAAAAATAGTACTTATGGATCAAAACAAAAACATAATTGATAAATTAATTGCAAATGTAGGCTACAGCTCAAAGCAGGTTGCAACAAATATATACAAAGAAATTCTGTCAAGAAACAACATAAGTGAATCCCATATCAAAAATATTGTTTCCTGCGGGTACGGTAGAGAAAGCATTGATTTTGCAAGAAAAACTGCTTCAGAAATCATATGCCATGCAAAAGGTGTTAAGTTTTTGATTTACGATGTAAGTACAGTCATAGATATTGGCGGTCAGGACAGCAAAGTTATAATTTTAAATGAAAGTGGAAATGTTGTAAATTTTGTTATGAATGACAAATGTGCAGCAGGCACTGGCAGGTTTTTAGATGTCATGGCAAAAGCTTTGGAAACAGATATAAATGAGTTTGGAAATCTTGCTTTAAAAACTACTTCTCCTTCAAAAATAAGCAGTATTTGCACGGTATTTGCAGAATCTGAAGTTATATCATTGGTAGCAAAAGGTGAAGATAGAAACAATATTATCGCTGGCCTTTGTCAATCTATTGCAAGCCGGATATCAAGCATGTACAAAAGAGCTGGTGGCAAGCCAAAAGTTATATTAACAGGAGGCGTTGCCAAAAATATTGGACTTTTAAAGGCTTTAGAAAAGATATTGGACACACCAATAGCCACGCATGAGTTATCCAGTTTTACTGGAGCCATTGGGGCTTGTCTTATTGGAATGCAAAATTAGTTTTATAATATTGACATATATATAACATTTGTTATACTACATAAAAAACGGTGAAAATAAAATGCACAAAGTATTGTTTTTTATGGATAATATACCGCTAAAACAGTATTTAAAAGCTATATTTGAGTCAAATTTTGTTGTCGAAGAAAGTTTTGATATAAAACGCATTCTTGAGCAAAATACGATTCTCGACTATAAAGCAATTATTATAGGAAAAAATTTTGGCATTTTAACAAAAGCAAAATTGTGCGAGGCAATTGCTGATTTTGCGCAAAACAACAACCATAAGATTCTTATTTTTATGCTAAAGGCACCAAATGAGAAACTGCCAAAGCGCTGCAAGGATATTTTTATTGTAAATATGCCAAATACGCATGAAAAACTCTCAAAAATATTAAAAGAAAATCAAATCCAGACATTTGAGCAAAAACAACTAAAAGATATGACCCAAACTGGTGAGATGAAAGAATTGGATCTTTATAATTTTTTTCATCACATTAAAGATAATCAAAAAGTTACTGCTTTGGTTTATGATAAAAAGCTTGAATTTTTGACTTCAAACGGCAAAATTTTTATATTAAGAAACGATTTTGAAGATTTAAAAGATTTTTTTCTAAACACAAAAGTAAAAGCTGCCTATCATGAATTTAATACATTTAATTTTGCTGAGCGTATATCTATAGAAAAATTTAAACAGATAAGCATAAGAGAGTTTATAAAACAAGGCCTGGAAAATATTTTAGACGAAAAACACTTATATAAGCTATTGCCTGAAAATAAAACAAAAATATCGGTAAAGGCAAATCTATATGTATTAAAAGATTTATTGCCCAAAGACTCTCAAATAAATATAAACTGGCTTCACAAACACACAGACCTCACAATAGAAGACGTATTAAAAAAATTTGATTATCTAAAATCCTTGCGTGATATTGTTATAATGTATTTTGCAAAAGCAATTGATTTACTTGATCCTGCAAATGA
>NZ_JBMFGQ010000060.1:0-6105 GCF_049977265.1 Desulfurella sp.
CAATAACGCGTGTATCAGATGCTTTACAAAACGGACAACGCATAAACAAACCTCAACATTTTGTGTTTTAAGTATCTACCAACACAATATATTGTGTATAAAAATTTGAAAATGTCAATACTGTTTTTATTTTTTTGCTTATGGAAAAAATATGAGAAGAAAACTTATAACAAAAACTATTCTAGGTTAAAATCATCAAGCAGTTTATCAAACAAATAATCTTTAATATTTTGTGGAAGGGGCTTAAAATCTTCTATGTCTGCTTGTGAATATAAAGTATTACCATCTTTGTCATGGTAGGATATGAATTTCAAAATAAACTCAACTTTCGTTTTATCTGTATAATCTATCCTGTATAGCATTCTTGCGCTTTGTGCAATTTTTATTGTATCATAATCAATAACAACTAAAGAATCTGTTTTTTTATTTAATAATTCTTTAATTTCTTTTTCCAAACCTTCTTTACTAAACTTTTTTTCAAGCCATATATTTTTAATGCCTTCTGAAATTATACCTGCACCTTCTTTATCCATGTAGTACACATTACCTACATCATCAGAACCAATCAATTCCCACTCAACAACAGGACAAATCATAAATCACCTCTTTTTTCTTTTAAATTAATACGATTTTTTTAAAAGTCAAATCAATAATACTAATTTTTGTTTAATTTTAATTAATTTTTCTAATATTAACTAGATAAATGCTACAAAATAACAAATATTTGACTTAACCAATATGCTTTTGATATAGTAAAAAAAAGATTGCAAGAAAATAAAAGGGGGTTGTATGAAAATTAAACGGTTGCTTGTAGCAAACCGAGGTGAAATAGCCATAAGAATTTTTAGAGCTGCAACAGAACTAAACATTGAAACAATTGGTATCTACTCTTACGAAGATCGCTATTCCTTGCATCGCTACAAATGTGATGAATCCTATCTTGTTGGCGAAGGTAAAAGCCCCGTTGATGCATATTTATCAATGGATGAAATTATTGAACTTGCAAAATCAAAACATATAGATGCAATTCATCCAGGATACGGCTTTTTAAGCGAAAACCCTTTATTTGCTAAAAAATGCGAAGAAGCGGGTGTTATATTTGTCGGCCCCCATTCAAACGCAATAGAAATTTTCGGTGATAAATTAATGTCAAAACAAACAGCACAGAAGCTAAATATTCCAACTATACCAGGCAGCAAACATTGTATTTCAAGTATTAATGAGTTAAAAGAATTTGCTGAAAAAAATAACTACCCTATTTTGATAAAAGCTACCAAAGGTGGTGGTGGCAGGGGTATAAAAGTGGTAGAAAAACCACAAGATTTAGAATCAGAATACTTAATGGCAAAATCAGAAAGCCTAAAAGCGTTTGGAAGTGATGAAATTATAGCTGAAAAATTAGTAAAAAATCCTAAACATATTGAGGTGCAAATATTGGGGGACAAATTTGGCAATTATGTACATTTGTTTGAAAGGGACTGTTCTATCCAGCGCAGACATCAAAAAGTAGTAGAAATTGCACCATCTCTAAATATACCAGATGAGTTGTTACAATCAATGTATTCAGATTCAATAAAGTTTGCAAAAGAAACAAAACTCTACAATGCAGCTACATTTGAATATCTGGTTGATGAAGAAAAAAAACACTATTACTTTTTGGAAGTAAATCCCAGATTGCAGGTAGAGCATACAGTAACTGAGATGATTACGGGTATAGATATTGTTCAATCCCAGATAAAAATTTCAAGCGACAAGCCGCTTAAAGATATCTTAGGCAAACAAGAAAATATTCACAAAAAAGGATATGCTTTTCAATGCCGTATAACGACAGAAGACCCACAAAACAACTTTTCCCCTGACACTGGTAAAATTGAAGCCTACAGATCGCCTGCAGGTTATGGGATTAGGCTTGACGCTGCAAGCGCCTATACTGGAGCGTTAATCACACCATTTTACGATTCGCTCCTTGTAAAAATTACGGCCTTTGGTTTAACATTTGAAGAAGCTGCAAAAAAAATGCACAGGGCGCTTAGGGAATTTAGAATTAGAGGCATTAAAAACAACCTAAGATTTTTGGAAAACCTTGTGTCAAACAAAGACTTTTTAAAAGGTGATTTTAATGTTCATTTTTTAGAAACACATCCAGAAATATTTAGGTTTGAAAAACCAAAAGATAGAATAAGCAAGCTTCTAAGATTTTTAGGTAATAATATTGTTAACAAACCAAATGGTGAAGCGAAAAATATTGTTTTTCCAACAATAGTAAAGCCAAAAGCTCAAGGCAAAATACCAGAAGGCTTAAGGGGTGTGCTTTTAAGAGAAGGCACAAAAGGCTTTGTAGAAAAAATCAAATCATCAAAAGAAGTTTTATTTTGCGATACAACTTTTAGAGATGCTCACCAATCATTGCTCGCCACCAGGATGCGCACAAAGGATCTACTTGAGGTTTCTGATTTTGTTGCAAGAAAAATGAACAAACTGTTTTCAATTGAAATGTGGGGCGGTGCCACATTTGATGTATGCTATAGGTTTTTGAAAGAAGATCCCTGGGAAAGACTTGACATGTTACGCCAAAAAATCCCAAATATACCGTTTCAAATGCTTTTAAGAGGTGCAAATGCCGTAGGATACACAAATTATCCAGATAATGTTGTAAAAGCCTTTATTAGAGAAGCTGTTGATAGCGGGATTGATGTATTTAGAATTTTTGACTGTTTCAATTGGACAGACCAGATGGCAATTGCCATGGAAGAAGTAAAAAAACTAGATAGAATCTGTGAAGCTGCTATTTCTTACACTGATGATATATTATCACCAAAAAACAATAAATACACACTCTCCTACTATGTAGATCTTGCAAAAAAACTTGAAAAAATGGGTGCGGATATTATAGCAATAAAAGATATGGCAGGGCTTTTGAAACCATATGCAGCCAAAGTCTTATTTAAAACGCTAAGCCAAGAGGTAGGTGTACCACTGCATTTTCACACACACAATACCTCAGGTAATGCTGAAAGCTCTGTTTTGTGCGCCATAGAATCTGGTGCAAAAATAATTGATGCTGCGGTAAGTTCTATGAGTGGTCTAACCAGCCAGCCTTCTCTAAACTCCATAGTTGCTGCACTTAAAAACACACCAAACCAGTCAAAACTAGATCAAGAAAGTCTTGACGAGCTAGCTAATTATTTTGAGAAAGTAAGACCATATTACTTTTTGTTTGAAAGCGGACTTAAATCGCCTACAGCCGAAGTATACGAGCACGAAATCCCCGGAGGTCAGTATAGCAACTTAAAACCTCAGGTTACAAGTTTGGGTCTTCTAGATAAATGGGATGAAGTAAAAAAAATGTACAAACAGGTAAATAATGCATTGGGCAATTTGATTAAAGTTACACCTTCATCAAAAGTAGTAGGTGATTTGGCATTATTTTTAGTTAGAAACAGCTTAGCTATTGAGGATTTCAAAAAAGATGCTGATAAACTTTCCCTTCCTCAAAGCGTTGTGGATTTCTTTAAGGGTTACCTGGGCCAGCCCTACGGTGGTTTTGACAAAAACCTCCAAGAAAAGGTACTAAAAAGTGAAAAACCTCTCACAATTAGACCTGGTGAGATTTTGCCAGATTACAATTTTGAAGAAGCAAAAGAAAAAATGAAAACCATATCAGGAGATGATGTTCCGTTTAGAGAATTAACTTCATACGCACTTTACAATAAAGTGGTAGAAGATTACTATGATTTCAACAAAGAGTATGGCGATGTATGGGTATTATCTACAAAAGACTTTTTCTTTCCATTAAATATTGCTGAGGAAACAGTAATTAACTTAGAAGAAGGAAAAACAATTTTTGTAAAACTCATTGCCATAGGCGAACCAGACTCAAAAGGTCAAAGAACCCTTACTTTTGAAGTTAACGGTGAATCTAGAATTGTTACTATAAAAGACTTGAATCTACAAGCTACATTAAAACAAAATCTTAAAGGCGACAAAAAAAATCCAAATCATGTAATTGCCACAATGCCTGGAAAAATATCTAAAATACTTGTCAAAGAAGGTGATTTTGTTAATAAAAACCAGCCACTTTGCATTACTGAAGCAATGAAAATGGAAACAAAAATAGTTGCCATAAAAGAAGGCAAAGTCAAAAATATACTGCTAAAAGAAGGTGATATCATAGAAGAGCAAGATTTGATAATTGAACTTGAATAATTAACACTATATCATTTTTGTGTAACCAATAGTTAATACCACCTTATTAGGATAAGCTAAAGGTGGTATTATGAATTTAAATGATCAATTTTTTTTAGCTATTAATAATTTATCTTTATTAAAAATAGGCATTTTAAATTTCTTCTGCATATTTGTTGCACTTTTTTCTCCGTATATTTACGCTTTAGGATTAGTTATTGTATATCTATCAAACCGCAAAAAACAAGCCTTATGCGCTTTTTATGTAGCTTTGATAGGACTTTCTATAAATTTCTTAATCGGACTTTTTTATTACCATCCAAGACCGTTTGTTGAAGGGCTTGGTAACCTGTTAATACCGCACGCCAAAGACTCTTCATTTCCAAGCGATCATGCCACACTTGCATTTGCCATATCGTTTGGCTTCTGGTATGCAAAAGAAAAAACAATTTCTATAATAAGCTTTATTTTCGCTATAATAACAGGATTTGCCAGAGTTTTTGTGGGTGTGCATTTTCCATTTGATATTGTTGGATCTTTTTTTGTTGCAATTGTAGCTTTAACTTTACTTAATGCTTTTGTGGCTTATTTTAGTAAAGTAAGTGATTTTTTAATTAAATTGCAAATAAGAATTTTCAATATGTTTTAAGATATGATAAAAGAATACACGCAAAAAAATTATTTAATCCGTATAAACCGTTTAATTGAACAGTTCCGTTTATTTTTTTTGAAATTACTTTCTTTTGTAAGTCAAAAGTTCAACATTGCAAACTTATTTGCAAGTCTTGCATCTTATATAAGTGATATTTCACCAAGTACTGGTCGTATTTTTGCAAATACTGCAGTTAGATACACTTTTGCAAACAACATTTTACTAAACATGCAAATAAAAAAATCTCAAAAAATAGCCCAACAATCTTCATTAAAAAGAATTCTAATAATTTCTGATTTAAATATTGGCGATGCAGTAAACATCCAAACAGCTGCTAATTTGTTAAAAAAAATTGGAGCACAATCAATAGATTATGCAATCAACAAGAAAGCTTATTCGCTAATCAAATATAACCCGGATATCTCTAATGTTTTTGCTATTTTTGAAAAAGCAAATTTTGTAAGTAAAGATGAAATAAATTATTTAAACAATCTTATCAAACAAAATAATTATGATCTTGTAATAAATTTTTGTCCTTTTTTAAACAAGCATTCTATAAATGGTAAAAATTTTATAAACTATATGGGGCTTTCTGTCTATGTAGCAAATAACTATTTCAAACAAACCAAAACACACATAACTTACGCAATACACACTTTTTTAAATGAAATATTTAATACAAATATATCTTTTGAAAAAAATTACCTATATCTTTCTTCTTATAGTATTCAACAAGCCAAAATGATATATGATACAATACCAAAAAATCACAAAGCAATTTTTTTTAATGTAGATGCAACATCTGTTTTTACACTTGTACCATTTCATATGCAACTTAGTTTATTAGAGCAACTATCAAAATTAGATAATGTTTCTATTATTTTAAGTGCCTCGTTTTCACAAAAAAACCTTCAGGAAAAACTGTACAGTTTGATTAATAACAAAAAACATATTATACCTTTAAGCAATAACTTACCTATTGATGCTTATGCAGCACTGATTGATTTTTGCGATTGCTTTATAAGCTCAGACACAGGTGGTTTACATATCGCATCATCTTATAAGTTAAACGAACATAACAAAGCTTTAAAAAATAAAACTGCAATATTTTCAATTTTTGGTGCTACACCTGCTAATATTTACTCGTATGACTCCAATAGACAAAATTTTTTGAAATCATCGCAGGATGCGTTATCCAGATCATACGTTTCAGATAGTCCATGCAAAAATATAACCTGCATAAACAAAGCTGCAAAAAAATGCAAGAC
>NZ_JBMFGQ010000061.1:0-5787 GCF_049977265.1 Desulfurella sp.
GTCTGGATAAAGCCACCGATAGAAATGTTTGTGTCACCTTTTGTGGTAACTGTGCCAGCAGATGCTAATGAGACACTGCCCAAAAGCGCAGCTGCTGCAACGAGTGAGACTAGCCTTTTTTTCATACTTAACCTCCTAACTGAAAACTTTTTTAAATTCGTTTCTAAATTTAACAACTTTTTTCACACTTGTCAAGAAAAAAATTTAACTTTCAATAATTTTTCTCTTAACCTCAAACCTACAGTTAAAAATAATCCAATTACGCTTGTTTGTCAAGAGTTTTAAAAATGCTTTTTATAAACTTTTTAAAAAAAATTTTTACTCTCCTTTTTAAAAAGCGCTTGAAAAAAAATAAATTAATAATATACTAAAGTTAAAAAAATCGTGGAGGTTTTTATGAGAGTAGCTATAAATGGATTTGGTAGAATTGGTAGAATATTTTTTCGCATTGCAAGCGATTATAAAGAAATCGAAATTGTTGCAATAAATGACCTAACAGATACAAAAACGCTTGCACACCTATTAAAATATGATACAAACCATGGTATTTTTCAAAAAACAGTTTCCTATGATGATGAAAACATTATAGTTGATGGCAAAAAAATAAAAATATTTGCAAAAAAAGACCCAGCCGAGCTTCCCTGGGGCGAGCTTGATATTGATGTAGTACTTGAGTCAACAGGAATTTTTTTAACAAAAGAATTAGCCCAAAAACATCTTCAGGCAGGTGCAAAAAAAGTATTGTTAAGTGCACCTCCAAAAGATAAAACCATTCCCACAGTGGTACTTGGTGTAAATAGCGATAACTTTGATTTTAAAAATAATCAGATTATATCAAATGCATCCTGCACAACAAACTGCATAGGGCCAGTAATCCGTGTGCTTCATGATAATTTTACAGTAACAAAAGGCTTTATGACAACAGTTCACTCGTATACAAACGATCAAAGAATCCTTGATTTGCCTCACAAAGACCTAAGGCGGGCGCGCGCTGCTGCAATGAATATGATCCCAACCACCACAGGCGCCACAAGAGCAATCGGCGTAGTAATACCAGAACTAAACGGCAAACTTGACGGTATATCAATACGTGTACCTACTTCCAATGTATCTTTGATTGACTTTGTATGCAATGTAAAAAATATCCCAACAATTGAGCAGGTAAATGAAGCTTTTAAAAAAGCTAGCCAGACTAAGTTAAAAAACATATTAGAATATACAGAAGAGCCCCTTGTGTCTCATGATTTAAATGGAAACCCACACTCAAGCATATTTGACGGTACAATGACACATATTATAAATGATATGGTAAAAGTTTTTGCCTGGTATGACAATGAGTTTGGCTACTCTTCAAGATTAAAAGATGTTATGTTAAAAATGATCTAAAGGGGTAAATTTATGATTTTTATAAATGAGCTTAACCTTACAAATAAAAGGGTTTTTGTCAGGTGCGACTTCAATGTGCCAATCGATGATGAAGGAAACATAATGGACGATAAGCGCATAAGAGAAACACTGCCTACCATAAATTACTGCATAGATGCAAAAGCAAAAGTAATATTGGCTTCTCATATGGGAAGACCAAAAGGCAAAAAAGACCCAAAATACTCTCTTGCAAATGTAGCAAAGAGGCTTTCTAGACTATTGAATAAAGAAGTAAAATTTATAGATTCTTGCGTTGGTGATGAAGTCAAAAAAGCTATAGATTCTATGGATTATGGGGATTGTTTGTTGCTTGAAAATTTGCGATTTCAGCCAGGCGAAGAAAAAGATGACATAGAATTTGCAAAAAAACTAAAAGAGTTATTTGATGTGTACATCAATGATGCATTTGGCGTAAGTCACAGAAAACATACATCTGTATACACACTTCCAAAAATTTGTGAGATTAAAGCTGCAGGCTTTTTGCTTAAAAAAGAGATTACATACTTCAGTCGTATTTTGGATAACCCAGTAAGGCCTTTAATTGCTGTGCTTGGCGGAGCTAAGGTATCTTCAAAAATATCAGCTGTATATAATCTTGTTGATAAAGTTGACAAAATTATAATTGGCGGAGCTATGGTGTTTACCTTCTTTAAAGCATTAGGCTTACCGGTTGGTAATTCTCTGGTAGAAAATGACTATTTAGAAACAGCAAAGGATATATACCAAAAAGCTCAGGATAAAAAAATTAAAATGTACTTTCCTGTAGATTTTGTAGTCTCAGAAAAAATGGACGAAAAAGCTGTAACAAAAATTGTACCCTATCAGGAAATACCAGATGGCTATATGGGGCTTGATATAGGTCCTGCTTCATGCAAGATGTTTGAAGAAGTAATGCACGATTGCGGATCTATTGTATGGAATGGTCCTATGGGTGTATATGAAATCGACAGGTTTTCTCGTGGCACAAGAGAAATGGCGCGCATCGTAGGCTCAAGCTATGCATTAAGTGTAGCAGGAGGAGGTGATACAGCAGATGCCATAGCTCGTGCACACGAAACAGACAATATTACATATATATCCACAGGAGGTGGTGCAAGTTTGGAGCTGCTTGAAGGCAAAAAGTTGCCAGGTATCGAAGCACTGGAGGCCTAGATGATAGTAGCTAACTGGAAAATGCATTTTGACTACAAAAAGGCTTTAGAGGTAGGCTGCGCCATAAAATCAAAATTGTCAGATGCCAAAGCAGAAATTGCCGTTTGTGCACCCTTTGTCTACCTAAAAGACCTATCTGAGTGTTTTAAAAATTCAAACATACAGCTTGGAGCACAAAATTTATACTTTGAAGACGAAGGTGCCTATACTGGTGAAGTTTCAGCAATGATGCTAAAATCTGTAGGCTGCCAGATTGTTATTGTTGGACACAGTGAGCGCAGACAATTGTTTGGTGAAGATGACAATATGATTAATAAAAAAATAAAAAGCGCTATTAAAAACAACATAACTCCAATTTTATGCGTGGGTGAAAGCTTATCTCAAAGACAAAACAACGAAACTTTTACAATCATAGAAAATCAGCTTGCCAAAGATTTGCTAGACATAAAAGAAACTGTTATAATCGCATATGAGCCTATATGGGCAATAGGAAGCGGGAAAGTTGCAAATTCTGAGCAAATTTTTGAGGTACATGAGTTTATAAAGAAATTTATAGACACAAAAGTACTCTATGGTGGTAGCGTAAACGCTCAAAATGCAGGAGAGCTTTCAAAAATACAAAATGTTGATGGTTTTTTGGTAGGCGGTGCAAGTTTAGATGCGCAAAAATTCTATGAAATTGTTTTAAATTTTGAAAAAGAAAAAGGAGTTAGTTGATGCTTACTGTCCTTATGATACTGCAGGGTATATTGTCTATTTTATTAATTGTTCTTATTTTGCTTCAAAAAGGAAAAGGTGCAAATATGGGCGTATCCTTTGGCGCTGGAGCTTCTGATACACTTTTTGGAGCAACAGGTGCAATGTCGTTTTTTGCCAAAATCACATGGGTTTTAGCCTTTTTGTTTATGATTAATTCTGTTGCTATCTCGTATTATGTCTACAAAAATCAAACCCAATCAACTATATTTACAAATACCACTAAAGCGCCTAAATAAGTAGGCGCTTTAGCTTAACTTGACAAAACTTATCAAGATATATTGACTTTTTAAAAGTTAGTATTATAGTATCTAAATAGGAGGTTGTATGGAAAGCTTTGAAAGCCATTTTTTTTACCCTATTAAAGATACTGTACTTGATCCAGATGGCATAGGCGTTAGAGAAAATATTGAATTCAACGCAAAGGTCATATTTTATGTTAAAACTAAACAAGGCATAATTGTAGCTATTGATTATAAAGTAAAAGCCTGTCCTGTTGCTATTGCAGTTGCAAGTTTTCTAGCCAAAACATTTAAAAATAAGACAATAGAAAATGCCTTAAGCATAGATGAAAACTTTTTAAATTCTAATTTAGTAGGTATTCCAAAAGAACGCCTTGAGTGCGCAAATAGTGCAATTGAAGCTTTTAAAGAAGCTCTAATTAATAGTAAGGGGGAAAAATGAACAGAATTTACTTTGATAATGCAGCAACAACTAAAGTAGATGATGAAGTATTAAAAGCAATGATACCTTTTTTTACACAAAACTATGCCATAGCATCATCAATATTTAGTCATGAAGATGGTTTAATTGCCCAAGAAGCACTTGAAAGTGCAAGAGCATTTATATTGGATAAACTAAGCGCTAAAGATTATAGGTGTATTTTTACATCTAGTCCTACAGAATCAAATAATCTAGCACTAAAAGGAATAGCTTTTAGCAAAAAAAAGGGCAATATCGTTATTAGCAAAATTGAAGATTTATCAATCATAAATACATGTAGGTTTTTGCAAAAAAAAGGCTTTGAGATAAGGTATATAGGCGTCAACAACGAAGGATTGGTAAACCTTGATGAATTAAATAATCTAATTGATGATAATACAATCTTAGTCAGTATTCAACATGTAAATCAAGAAATAGGTACACTTCAGGATATAATCAGCATTGGTGAAATTTGTAAGCAGAAAAATTGTGCGTATCACTGTGATGCAACTTTTTCTTTTCCTTTTTTTGATATTGATCTATCAAAATACAATATTGATCTTTTAACTATAGGCTCAGATACATACTATGGCCCAAAAGGAGCATCAGCTTTAATTGCAAAAAACTCTATTGAGCTTGAACCACTTATTACTGGTGGTTATCAGGAATATAACTTAAGAGCTGGCACTCAAAATATACCCGCAATTGTTGGCATGCAAAAAGCTATAGAGATATTTGACAAAAAAATATACGACTATATTAAAAACTTAAAAGATTACTTTCTAGAAAAAATAAACCAAATACCGCACATTAGAATAAATAGTCCCAAAATGTCTCATCCAGGTATAGTAAATGTAACTTTTTTGTTTATTGAAGGTGAATCTTTGACTTTAAGGCTAAACTTAAGAGGCGTAAGTGTGATAACAGGTAGTGCTTGTTTTTCCAAATCACTTGAAGCCTCACATGTGCTTCTTGCATGCGGTTTGACGCACGAGTTGGCTCATGGTTCTATTAGATTTTCGTTTGGTAAATTTAACACATTAAAAGAAATAGATCAGACAATAGAGTATTTAAAAGAAGATGTAGCTTTTTTAAGAAATTTAAGCCCACTATACAAGGAGGATTAAATGCCAAGTATACCATACTCAAAAAAAGTAATGGATTTATTTTTAAATCCAAAAAACTTAGGTGAAATCGAAAACCCTGATGCTCAAGCAACAGAAGGTTCTCCCGCTTGCGGTGATATGGTTCAGTTACAATTAAAAGTAAATAAAGATACGCATGTTATTGAAGATATAAAATTTAAATCTTTCGGATGCGCTTCAAACATTGCAACAGCGTCTATTATTACTGAAATTGCGAAAGGCAAAACAATTGAAGAAGCAAAAAACTTAAAATATTCTCAAGTAGTAGATGAACTTGGAGGTTTGCCAGCTGTTAAAGTACACTGCTCTATTTTAGCCATACAGTCTCTTAAGCGAGCAATTGAAAACTATGAAGAAAAAAACGGCCTTGTACCCAAAGATAAGCCAACTGATGAAGCATTGATAAAAGAACGCCTAAGGGGCGTAATAGACCCAAATACAGGCAGAGACTTAGTGGGATCAAAACTACTTTCAAAAATAGATTTTGTAGATGGCAAGCTTACGATATATTTAAATCTTAAAGATACAAATCAATTTGCAAATGCAATAAAAGAAGAAATTGTCGAGAAATTTGAGTACAGATGGGATGTAAAATCCATTGATGTAG
>NZ_JBMFGQ010000062.1:0-5574 GCF_049977265.1 Desulfurella sp.
TATCGTTATATATTATGCACACATAGGCTATAATATCTTATAGATAATACGTTAAGCGTTTGAAAATATATTAAAATTTATTTCATTTTTCTTTGCTATGTGATATTATTTTTTTTGGGATCTTAAAATGAAAACTATTTTGTCAATTTTTATCATTGCAATAATTATTATTGATTTAGGTGGATGCGCTACCTACAAGACAGTACCGCTAAATAGTGAAAATATTAATAAATCTTTGCAAGTTCCTCCTTTACATAAACTGGAACAACAAGTAAATCAAATAAAAAATCCATTGATACCCAAACATGCTTTAAAAAAGCCATTATCAATTTCAGAGATAGCGGAATTTGCAGTTTTATTGAATCCCCAACTTAATATAGAGAGATTAAATTTAGGTTTAATCAAAGCTAATTTAGAGCAGGCAAAGCTTTTACCAAATCCAGAAATAAGTTTTAACCTATCAAAACCTATTTCTGGAACTTTAACAAACCCTTATATTGCATATGGCATATCACCGTCATTTGATCTTGGATCAATAATTCAAAGAAATGCTAAAATAAAAACAGGGCAATTAGAACTTGAATCAAAAAGTATTCAATTAAAATGGGATGAATGGCAGGTATATGAAAACGCAAAGTTGCTTGCACTCAACTTTATAGTATTATCAAATAAAATCACACTGCTCAAAGAAATTGAGCATTTAAAACAAGAACAGTTTGATGTCCTGTATAAATTTTATAAGCAAGGTTTGGTAAATAAAATAGAAATGTTAAACGCTCAAGACCAATTACAACGAACAAAAATGGAAGTTCAGTCTAATGAAAAATTGTTAATCAACGCAAAAAATGAACTTTATAAATTTTTAGGTTTAACATATGATTATAAATTATGTGTTGATACAAATTTAAAATTAAAAATACCTATAAATTTACCAAAAAAAACCACATTGCTTGATAAAGTTAACAATAGGCTTGATTTAATTGCGATAAAACTTGCTTATGAAAGCAATGAGGAAAAACTAAAACAACTTGTTTTTTCTCAATTTATGCCAATTAGCATAAGCTTTCCGTTTGCGCGCGATACATCAGATGTTCATACATTAGGTTTTGGTATTAATATAAGTTTTCCGATATTTAACCATAACCAGGGAACAATAAAATATACCCAGATATCCACAGAAAAGATATACAACCAATATATAAGTAGATTAAGAGATGCTCAAATTGACATAGACAAAACAATGTCTAATTTGAAAAACATATATCAAGCATATGAAGTTGTCAGCAATAACCTTGAAAGAATAGAAAATACTCAAAATATTTACAAGATAGCATTCGAAGATGGAAATGTAAGTTTGCTTTCGTATTACAATATTAAAGAAAATCTTATTAAAGAAAAACTTGCTTTGCTGGATTTAAAGCAAAGCTTTTATAATAATTTAATCGCACTGGAGGTTTCGTGCGGTCAAAATTTACGCATAGCAGACTAAATTTTTTTCTTAGCATTAAACAAGCTAAACAAAGACGGTGCAATAATTAGCGAGGCAAAAGCGCCAAATATCAATCCCCCAATTGTTGCAATGGCTAAGGGCTTCAATAAATCTGTCCCCCTTCCAATACCTATAGCAAGAGGCAAAAATCCAACAACATCGGCACTCATAGTCATAATGATTGGTCTTAATCGGCTTTTTGCAGCCAGCGCTATGCTTTTTGCTGAATGATTTTCGCCCAATTGTTTTGATCTGGAAAATATTAGTATAATATTGTTTACCATAATTGCAAATACAAGCAAAATTCCCAAAAACGCAGTGCTATCAAGTGCAACTTTTGTTACAAATAAAGACAGCAAAGAAAAGCTTGCAGTAGAACTAATTGCAATAATAGCTGACAGTGCGCATCTTTGGCTTGAAAATTGAAAACCAAATAGTATCAGCAATATAAAAAGCGCTATTGCTAAAATTAGGTACATATCGTGAAAACTCTTGGTTTGTTGCTTGTAATATCCGCCTATTGAGTAGTTAATATCGTGTGGCAGACTCATTTGTTTAACTATCTTTTCAATATCACTTGCAGCTTTTGAAAGACCAACACTGCTTTTTGGTTTGACCCAGATATAAGAGTAGGGGACTAAGTTTTGGTGAGTGATATATGGAACATTTGTTTTTACATTTATATTTGACAACATACTCAAGTCTAAAGGCTTGTTGTTATGTATTATGTTTAGATTTTTCAGTTCTTCAATTGTTTGTGGTTTGTTTTGAAGCGTTACTCTAAGCGGTATGAGTTGCTCGCCTTTTAAAATATAGCCAGCAGTGTCTCCCCAGAAATAAAGTTTTACTGTGTCTGCTAAATCTTGAGAGTTAATATTGTTAATTGAGGCAAAGTATGAGGGGTTAAACTCTATTTCTGGACCAGCCGAAGGAGATTTAAATGTTATTTGTTCAAAATCTTTGTTTTTTGCCAGTGTTTTGTATAGTTTTTGGCCTTCTGCGAATAATTTATCAGGATTGTTGCCAAAAAGAAATACTTCCAGTGGCGCATGCGATCCAGACAAGTCGCCTAACCTGTTTACCATAACCTGCGAAGAATTTAGCGATATGAGGTTGGGCGCAAGCGTTTTAAATTTTTTATCCAGATCTAACATGATTTTTTCTGTGCTTTCTGTTCTGTTCTTTTTTAATACAATCATCAATATAGCTTTATTGGGCGTTGAAAAAGAATTTCCAAAACCTCTACCAACCATTAAAGAAACCCTTTTGACATTAGGGTTTATAGAAGCTTCATTCATCAAAAGCTCACCTACTTTGGTTGTTGTTTCAACGCTACTTCCAATTGGTGTTCTAAACGGAACAGAAATTAACCCTTCATCCCATCTAGGTAAAAATGCTGTTGGAAGGTTTTTAAATGTAGAATAGCCTATTATTGCGCTTATTAAAATAATTACAACAGATATCCATGGCTTGCGCATAAAAAGAACTAACAAGCGAGTATATATAAAATAAAATTTTCTGTTTTTAACTTTGGCTGTCTTTTTTATTTTACGGTGGGCAATAATCATTGATAATATAGGCGTGAATGTCAAAGCAATAAGTTGCGATGAAATAAGAGCTATTATTATAGCCACAGCCATGTGCTTAAATAAAAGCCCTAATGTTCCGGGCAAGAAGATAAGAGGTATAAATACGACGGTTGATGTAAGTGTAGCTAAACTCATTGGCATCAGTATATCTTTGAGCCTTTTAAAAACACTTGAAATTCTCTGTTCAAGATTGCCGCTAATGTCTTGCAAACCCCTTTCAATTATTACTATTGCGTGGTCTATCATAGCTCCAATTGATGCGCAAATACCACCAAGCGTCATTATGTTTAGTCCAAAACCAGCAATATATAAAGTGATGAAGGTTAAAGACAAAGAAAGAGGCACAACCAGAAATACACTCACTGCGCCATCTATTCTTCCAATAAACAATAAAACAACAATTAAAGCGATAATGCTGCCGATTATTAGCGCTATCCACACATCATTTAGGTTGCTTTTTATTAAGTCGCTTAAATCATAGATTTTTACAATACTGATATTGCTAGGTAGTTTTTCTTTAATGGTATTTATTATATCGCTGAGTTTTTTAGATACTTCTACCTCGTTTGCTTTGTTCTGCGAAAGTATATCCATAATCAAAGCGTGTTTATACGAAGACACTTTTGCATCTTTTATCAAAGGAGGGCTTTCACTTTTGATCAAAGCTATATCTCCCAGCTTTAGCGGAATATTTTCTAAATTATTTGTTTTAGCAGGTATTGTAAACTCAGATAAATCCTTGATGTTGTCTGGTGTGTTTGTTGAAGATAAAGTTAGTTGTTGGTTAAAATAATTCATAGCTCCAGCAAAAAAAGGCCCCTGGTTTAATTTAAGAGATTGGATAACTTCCTGAGGTGATATTTTGTATTGCAATAGTTTCTGAGGATTTAGGGCTATGTTGATCTCGGGCCACCCACGGGAAGTTTCTTCTACTTTATAAACACCGTCTATACTAAGCAGCATAGGTTTTACCTGAAAATAGTAATAGCTCATCATATTTGGGCTATCAATCTTATTTGAAACAAGCGCATATTCTGCAAATGGGTATATATTTGGCTCCATCAGGCGAACGCTTAAGTCGGAGTTTGGAGGTAAATTGATTTTAGCTATTCTTGCTTGCAACATAAGATACGCTGTTTTGGGGTTTACATTTTCATCAAAGTAGACATGGATTTTGGATATGCCGTTTCCTGTTTGAGACCTTACAAGCTTAACGCCAGGTTCAGATCTTGCTGCTTCTTCAAGAGGTCTTGTTATATTAACAAGCATATATTTTACAGGCAAATCCTGGTTATGCGCAAGAATAGATACTTTTGGAAAGCTTACATTGGGAAAGATGCTCTCTGGCAGGCTAAAAAGTGCAAATATGCCACCAAATATGATTAAAAAGCCGCACAAAAATACTGTAATTTTGTTGTTCCATAAAAAGCTTAGGTGTTTATTCATTTCATAATTGTTACTTTAGTTTTGTTTTTAAGCCTTTGCATGCCGCTTACTACAATAGGTTCATTTTTAGCGATATTGCCAAAAATGTAAGCAGTGTTGCCAGCGATATTTATTAAACCAACCTCTCTTTCGCAGGCGACGCCATTAATTACAATATATACATACACTTTGGAGCCTTTTGAGACAATAGCTTGCTTTGGTATACAAAGGCATGATTTTTGAGCAATTGGTATATCAAGCTTAACCCACACTCCAGCAATGAGGTCTTTGTTGTTAAACTTTACAAATACTGGCATAAGCCCGCTTGAATCTGTGCTGGGAGATATTTGTGCAATCGTGCCTTGCTGCTTCAAGTTGGAGTGATAATAATAAACAATTTGGCCAACTTTTAATTTGGATATATCATCTGGAGTTACAAAAGCCTGGATCCATAAATCGCCGTTTCCTTTTAGAATAGCAATAGGCTGACCTTTTTCTACATAGCTTTGAGATGCTACAAGGTATTGTAAACTGCCTGAAAACGGTGCATAAATTTTAGTTTGTTCAAGTATGGATCTTAGGTTTTCTAAGTTGCTTTCTGCTTGGTAGTAAAGCATTTTTGCTTTTTGGAGTTCTTGAGAGGTTGCTATATTTGCTTCTTTTAATTTGATTGTATCTTCTAAATTTTTTCTGGCTGCTTCAATATTATTTTTGGCATTTTGCAGTTTGTTTGAAAAGTTATAGGGATAGATTTGAGCTAAAGGTTCGCCTTTTTTAACACTTGAAAAAGATGAGCTTATGTTTATAATACCGCTTATTGGTGCATTAATTGTTATATTTTGGTTTGTTTCAACCTTACCATAGGCTTTTATTGTATAGTTGCTTGTGCAGGTTTCAGGATAGACTATATGCACACTAAGTCCAAAAGCTGCAGAATATGAAAATAAGATAAACAGCAATGCAAATATTTTTTTCATTATCATAATATATAAATTAATTGCGATATTTTGTCAAATATTAACATACAAATAATAATTTTAACCATAAAGCATAGAGCTTAATTTTTGGAAT
>NZ_JBMFGQ010000063.1:0-5277 GCF_049977265.1 Desulfurella sp.
TTTTGTTCTTTGGTCACGATTAAACTACCTCGAATAAGTTCTGGTCGGGGCGAGAGGATTTGAACCTCCGACACCCAGTACCCGAAACTGGTGCGCTACCAGACTGCGCTACGCCCCGCACTGAAGATAAATTATGAAATTTGTACCAATGTGTCAAGATAAATATTTACCCAAAAAAACAAAAACCAAAATTAAAAGTAACTCATTTGTTTCAATTAATAATCCGTAAAAATCACCATTTAGGCCACCAAATTTTTTTGTCAAAAGATTGCCAAAAAACAAGCTACAGCAAACGCTAAATATTAAAATTATAATTGAAAACTTGTAAATTGGCGATAAAATAGCAATCATAATAAAACTTGAAATTATTAAATGATAGCTTTTAAGCTCATTTTTTGCCTTTTGTGCCATACCAGAAGAAATGTATGGGAAAAATCTGATGGGAAATATTACACTAAAGCGCGAAGCACTTGCTGCCACAATAAACAAAGACATATTTTTAAGGTAAACAAAAGCAGTCAATTTTGTAATTATAAATAATGTGCCAAAAATTACAGAAAATGAACCAAGGTGGGGATCTTTTAAAATGCTCAATAGTTTTTCTTTTGGTGCTTTTAAAAAAATTGCATCAAGACTGTCAAACAAGCCATCAAGATGAAGTGCACCATAAGAAAACGTATAAAAGCTAAATATTAAAACTTTTACCAGAATATAGGGCTCAATACATGCAATTTTGCAAAGCAAATAGACAATTAATCCTAAAACAAACCCCACAACACCATAATTTACACATGCGTAAGCATTGTAGCCTTCTTTAAATGTATAAATTCTAAATAATGGTATATTTGTTAGCATATTCCATGCTATTGCAAAACCAATAAAAAACTTTTTCATTTGATTTTTATACTAATGCCTGCTGAGCATAAAAACACTTCATCACATTTTTTGGCTATAATTTGAGCAACAATCCCATTGTAATGAGCAAACTTTCTTGCAAGTTCATTGTCAGGTATAACGCAAGCTCCTACTTCATTTATTACAAATACACAATTTTGAATCTCTGATATATTATGTGCTGTATTTTCAATTTCGTTTTCCTTATTGCTCAATAACATATTACTAATCCAAAAACTCAGGCAATCAAGTAGCTTGTATTCTTTTATAGATTGTAGCTTTTCATAGATAAAAAGTGGTTCTTCTATTGTAATAAAACTGTTTTTTCGTTCTTTTTTGTGAAGTTCAATCTTTTTTTTCATTTCTTCATCAACTGCAATCCCTGTTGCAATAAAATATGGTTTTGTTTGGGCAATTTTAAGTGTATATTCCAATGCAAGTCGGGATTTGCCACTTTTATTTGGACCAATAAAAAGCGCATTCATCGAATAAAAATCCTCCAGTTTTCTATTATAACTAAAAACACCAATATCAAAACAATTGCTAAATCTATTTTATTTTTTTGCCTAAGTGCTCTAAATACATCAGATTCATCGAGTTTGCATTTATTAAAACCAAGCGTTGGTTTAAAAACTACTTTACCAAAATAACTTGTAGGACCACCCAGACAAACTTCAAGAGAATATGCAAAAGCTCCTATTGGATAAACTGAGTTTGGACTTGTATAGTATCTTGATAGTTTTGAAATATTTTTAATGTAGTTAAGTTTTTTGTTTACAAAAAGCACAATTAATGCAGTTAATCTGGCTGGAATGAAGTTTAAAACATCATCAGCCCTTGCGCTAATTTTGCCAAATTTTTCATAACGAGCGTTTCTATAGCCTATCATTGAATCAAGCGTATTTGTGCATTTATAAACTACAAGCCCCCACAAACCAAAAAGCAACAGATAAAATAACGGAGCAATAACTGCATCATTTATGTTTTCTGCATAAGTTTCAATACAGGCTTTGTAAACATCGGATTCACTTAGGCTTTCAACATCACGGCTTACCAAATACTTGAGTTTTTGCCTCGGGTTATCAGAAAGGACAACTTTTTTGACTTCTTTATAAAGCATATTGTTTGCAATCAAAATACCAGATAGACCTATTTCAAAAACATACCAGTATATTTTTGGCAAAATAATATAGATAAATCCAACAAAACAAAGTGCCAATAAGTTCGTAATTATAAAAATAATTGCTCCTGCTTTTATGCTATCTTTGTAAAAATGCCTTTCAAAAAAACTTATAAACTTACCTATCAAAACAACAGGATGGTATTTTAATTTTATTGATCCAAAAATATAATCAATCAGATATGCGCAAAAGGCTAAAAAACTATAGGAGTTTAATAAATTTATCCACATAAAAATTCATTTTAGATGTTTGAATAAATTGTGCAAGGTGTTTTTTATAAGCTTTTTTATAGCAAAAACCAGGATAATTTGGGTTTACTTTTTTTAACAGGTAAGTCCTTAGTTTATCGCTAAATAGCGCTTCGTGTACAAGCGTGCCAAATATATTTTCATCTTCGTAAAATAGTTTTTCAGTCTGACCAAAATGCATCTCAAATCCTTCTACATCAAAGCCTGCTATGTTGTAAACAGAACGCTTTAGTGTTTTTTCTCTTAAAAAGTAAACAGGACCATCAATTAAGCCCAAACCTTTTGTATGTCCAACATTTGATTCAACATTGTCAAAAATATCGCTAAATAGCATTTGATAGCCGCCACATAAAGCTATAATTTTGCATTTTTTTAAAACCTTGTAATCTTGTTTTTTTAAAAGCATAAGATCAAAAACTGTCTGTCTTGTGCCAGGAAAAATTATCACATCAAACATTTCTGCCAAATTTAAATCACTAAAAAATGTAACTTCAACATTTTTATCCAAAACAAGAGGTTCTATATCAAAGTAATTACTTATGTGCCTAAAGCGATAAACACCTGCTCTAATTAATGGCTTTTTGTTTTGATTGTAATTATCTATGTTGAAGCTGTCTTCATATCCAATATTTAATGTTTTATAGGGCAAAATACCCAAAATTGGCAAGCCAAATTCATTTTCTATTATTTTTACTCCTTGGTCAAACAATCTTATATCGCCTCTAAACTTGTTAATTATAACACCAGAAATTTCAAGGCCAATTTTTTTTAATAACTCTTTTGTACCATATATGCTTGCAAATACACCACCTCTTTCAATATCTGCTACAAATACAATTTTTGGCTTAAATGTTTTTGCTATAAAAACATTAGCCAAGTCTTTTTCTAAAAAATTAAGCTCTGTTGGGCTACCTGCGCCTTCTGCTACGATTAAACCATCTTTTTTCAAGCTATTGTAACTTTTTTCTATTGAGGATTTAAAAGTATCAATATTTGTGTAAAACTCGGTTGCATCCATCTGGCCAAAAAATTTTCCATTTAAAATTATGTGAAGTTTTTGATTGTTTGCTGATTTTACAAGCAACGGATTCATTAGATAATTAGTTTTTAGATTTACAGATTTTGCTTGAAAGTATTGAGCAAATGCAATCTCAGTATTATCATCTGCAACAGTTGAATTGTTTGAGAAATTTTGTGCTTTAAAGGGTAGGGCTTTTATATTGTTTTGCTTTAAAATATTCAATAAAAACATTGTAATTGTAGATTTTCCAGCGCTGGATGATGAGCCCAAAACCAAGATATCGTTCATTTTAAAGCCTTTTTTAGAGCTTTTAACCCTTTTTTTGATTTAACGGCAAATCTTACGTGAAATTCATCTAAAAAATCAAAATTTGAACAATCCCTGATTAATATATTGTAAGCTGATAATTTATCCTGCAGAGCAATAGAGCTTATGTGTTTTAGCTTTGCTAACAAAAAATTAGTATTAGAATCATATATTTTTTCAAATAAGTCAGAATTTTCTAAAATTTCGCGCAATAATTGTTTATTTTTTTCTACATAAATTTTTGATTTAATTTCAAATTTTTTATCTTTTAAAGCTTGTAAAATAAATTGTTCATCAAATGTAGATATATTCCAAAGAGGTGTTTTAAATTTTATTTTACTTATTAAAACGCCAACTCTGACACCAGCACATCCATAAAATTTGCTAAAAGACTTTAAAATAATAAGTTTTTCAAAATCATTTAAAAAGCAAAGTGCACTTTTTTTACCACTAAAATCCAAAAAAGATTCATCTATTAGCACTGTATTATTTTGCTTGTACCATATATCAAAAAATTTTTTTAAATCGTAGTAAGTGCCATCTGGCGTAGAAGGATTTACAAAAACAACCAATGAGTCTTTAGGCGGAATTTCGTAAATATTTGAAAATCTATTGATTAATTGTACTTTATTTGCCCTTTTGTATTCTGAAAAAATAGGTGCGTATAAAGTAACATCGTCAAAGTGATTTATAATGGTAAATATTGCATCTGTTGAACCATTAAACAGTTGAATATAGTTTTTATCAATATTGTATTTTTTTGAGATAGCTTTTTTGAGTTTAACATATCTTGGGTCAGGGTAGGGACTAATATCAATTTTTTTTAAATTAACTTTTGGCTTTACAAAATTTATATTCGAAGAAAAATCAATAACATCTTTTGGTTTAATATTGAGTTTTTTTGCAAAACTATAAATATCAGCGCCATGAAAAAAACTATCCATTGTAAACTTTTTAAACACTTCCTAAGCTTTAGTATATTAAATGAATGCACTTAGTCAATCTCAAAAAATATCTTTATATTGATACTCAATTTAATTTTATAATTAATATGGCAAAATTTTATTTACAAATTAAAAATTTTTTAATATAATACAGTAACATAATAATATGCGCTTTTGATTTTTAGGTTTTGGCGTTTTAGATTTGTTTGGTTTAGCAAAGGAGCGTTAAAATTAACAATTTTCCTGAAATACTAAAAGATTCTAAAATATTTGGCATATTTATTTATCAGGATAATGGTTCTATAGTTTATACAAATAAAACATTTAATGAATTTTTAGGCTATGATCATAATGAACTTTTAGGAAAAAGTTTTTACGATTTGATTGATGTTGCAGATAAAGAATTAGAAATGATAAAAAATATAGCAAAAAGACGCACGCAAGGAGAGGTTTTTGGCATAGAACTCAAAGAATATGTACTTATTGGCAAAAACAAAATTAAAGCACCAGTTTCTATTTTTGCATATACAATTGAGTATGAAGGAAAACCTTCAGGACTGGTTGTAGTATTTAATAAAACAAAAGAAAAAGCATATGAAAAGCTATTTTTTGCTTTAAGTCAAATAAACCAGTTAATAATCAGACAAAACGATTGCAGCAGGTGTAGAAATCGGTGGCAGTTT
>NZ_JBMFGQ010000064.1:0-5219 GCF_049977265.1 Desulfurella sp.
CAAGGGTGACTATGGAAATATCTGAATTAACCAGCTACATTCAAAAATATGGGTTGTTATTTATATTTGTATTTACATTTTTAGAAACAGTCGTTTTTGCAAGCCTCATTGTTCCAGGAGAAACAGTAGTAGTATTAGCTGGCGTAATGGCCCAAAGAGGATACTTAAAAATAGAATCTTTATTGCTTATTGTTATGATTGCAGCTTTTTTAGGATATTTGATAAGTTATTTTATAGGTTCTTTGTTTGGAGACATTATCATCAAAAAAAGATTGCTGAAAGATAAATACTATAAACCAACACAGTACTTTTTTAAAAAATATGGGGGTATATCTGTTTTATTTAGCAGGTTTTTATCACTTTTAAGAAGTTTTACTGCGTTAGTCGCTGGCGTTTCAAAAATGAATTTTGTTGTATTTGTTATTTTTGATGCTCTAGGTGCCGTTTTGTGGGGCATCTTTTATGTGTATTTGGGGTATTTTTTAGGTTTGCAATTCCAGGAGGTTGAAAAGTATTTTGGTTTAGCTGGTATAATTATGTTAATTGGTGGAATTTTAATTTTTTATATGTTTTATAAATACAAAGCTAAAAGGAGGTAAACTATGGAAAAGCTTATCTTGAGCATCCCGTTTTATGCTACAAATTCGCACGACGAATTTGTAGCAAGAGCAACAAGCGTAAATGGATTTGAAACTGGTCCATATCCAGAAGGTTTCAACTTAGATGGGAAGCTAGATTGTATTATTGGTTTTAAAGAATTTGAAAAGCTGCAGAGAGTTTCAAAGGATGAATACTCTAGTATTATTATCCTTTTTAGAGCAATTACTCGCAATACAGTAGTTAATCATTTAATTATCGGGTTTTATGAGACAGATTATTTAAATCCAAAAGAAATTGCACCTGGTGTTTATAAAATAAATGGCACAAATGCACACTTTGTATCGACAAATGATTCTATAAATGTATCAGATCAAATAATAGCCTACAATCTACAAAATAAAATTTTACGCTCGAATAGTCAAAATCACCCTGAATATTCTCAATGGTTAACAAATTGGTATAATGAAATTATTTCAAAGGAAAACAAATTTGAACATTATAAACAATACTGCCTCGATTTAAGGCAGAAGACAATTTCTTAAGGGGAAAAATTATGAGTGAGGTAGATAAAAAAGTCATTGCTATATGCGGAGCCGGTGGATGTGGTAAAAGTACGCTTGTAGAAGATATACTGTTTGTAAATAAAAAAATTACAAGAAAAGGCTCAACAGAAAAGGGTAATTTAACAATGGATTTTGATAGCGAAGAAATGGAGCGAAAAGTATCCATACAACTTTCTATTGCTAACATACAAATCAATAACTCTATAATTTATTTAATTGATACACCCGGATATCACAACTTCATTGGCGATGCACTTTGTGGTATAAAAGCTAGTGATTGCGCTATTTTGGTAGTAGACATACAAGAAGGCGTTAAAGCCCAGACAGAGCGCTTTTATTATGAGTTAGAAAGGGAAAAAAAACCTTTTGTGGTGTTTGTTAATGCTATAGATAAAGAAAATAGCGATTTTAAAAAAGCCTTTAAGTCAATAAACGAGTTATTTAAAGCCATTGCGTTTGAATTACCCATCACAAAAGACAATAAAACTGTTGGTTACATAGACATATTAAGTCTAAAGGCCTACAATTTCAACCAAGAAGAAATTAACTTGCCAGATGAATTAAAAGACGAAGCAGACAATTATCATTCGCAAATGATAGAGGAAGTTTCTTCTCTAAAAGACGAACTGCTTGAGAATTATTTATCTGGAGACGCACTTAACCAGGAACTTTTTAGTAACACTTTGTTTGAAGCTATTCAATCGCAAAAAATAATACCTGTGCTTGTTGGCAGTGCTTTTCTTGGTTACAACACACAAAAATTAATTGATTTTGCAAACACCTATCTGCCTTCGGCTAAAAATGAAGATAATACTTCAAAAGGCCTTGTTTTTAAAACCTACAATGATCCTCAATCTGGTAAATTAAGCTTAATTAGGGTATTAAGCGGAAAATTTCCGCCAGATAGCGTTTATTACAACCTGAATAAAGAACAAGAAGAACGTATAGGAGCTGTTCAAACTTTAATTGGTAAAACCACTACAAATATGACATCAGCTGAAGCAGGAGATATAATTGCAGTAGCCAAATTAAAATATACACAAACGGGCGACACATTATCAAATGACAAAAAAGATACGCCAGTTGAGTTTGTAAAAATGCCACTACCTTTTATTTCTTATGCTGTATATGGTTCATCGAAAAACGATGATGAAAAAATTTCTACATATATGGGTAAAATTTTAGAGTCAGATCCTACACTTTCATTTAAGAAAAATATAGAAACAAATGAGTTTATCTTAACAGGGATGGGTGCGAACCACTTAGAAGTGGTAGTTTCTCGTCTAAAAAAGTTTGGACTCGACATTAAGCTAAAACTACCAAAAGTAGCATACAAAGAAACTATAAAAGAAAAAACTACACACAAGGCAAGATTTAAAAAACAAACGGGAGGTCATGGACAATTTGGGGACGTGACAATAGAAATAGAACCTCTGCCAAGAGGTGCTGGCTTTGAATTTGTTGACATGATAGTAGGTGGCGCAATACCTCGTCAATTTATACCATCAGTTGAAAAAGGCGTAAAATCTGCTATGGAAAAAGGACCGCTGGCAGAATATCCCATAACAGATATTAAAGTTAAGCTCATAGATGGCATGTATCACCCTGTTGACTCAAGTGATTTTTCATTTCAGATGGCAGGCTCAATGGCATTCAAAGAAGGTGTACAAAAATGCAAACCAACACTTTTAGAGCCAATTCTTGAAATGGAAGTTTTTGTGCCAGAAGAAAATGTAGGCGACATAATAGGAGACATTAATGCAAGACGTGGCAAGATGCTCAAAATGGAAACATATGGGAAAAGACATAATTTTAAACAAGTTGTGGTTTTGATACCTGAAGCAGAAATTTTAGAATATGCGCCTACGCTACGTTCCTTAACATCCGGTAGAGGCTTTTTTAGAACAAAATTTTATGGCTACGAAGAAGTACCGGCTCAAAAAGCACAAAAAATTATTGAGTCAGCCAAATCTCAAGAAAACTAAAGGGTCTTTAATGACCCTTTTTATTGATTTTTAAGATTAAATTATTATAATCTTTACTTGTGAGTAAAAAGGATCTTATTGAATTTATTAATAATGCAAGCAGTCAGGAAATAGATTTCTTAAGCGAAATAGTAAAAAATTTAGATAGTTCACATATACGCTATTTTGACAAATTAATTGGCATAAAAAGAAATGAAAATGTTACTTTAAAGCCAGGTATAAATAACAAAAACATATATGGAGTGGTGCATGGCGGTGCTATTTGTAGTCTTATAGATATAGCACTTGGCGCTGAAATTTTTAAAACTATTGGCATAGATAAAAAAATATACACACTCGAGTTAAAAGTAAATTTTACAAAAGCAACAAGCGATAGTGAATTAAAGACTCAGACTAAAATTCTACATCTTGGCTCTACAACCATCGTTGCCCAATGTCTAGTAATAGACGACAGTGAAGATATAGTAGCTGTTGGTTTAGGGACATTTTATATAGTTCAATGAACTTAGATACTTTTGATTATGATCTTCCAAAAGGACTTATAGCCCAAAAACCTCACATTCCGCCAGATGAATGCAGACTTTTTGTATATAACAAAAAAAATAAAAGTATTTCACATAAACTATTCAAAGATATTATAGAATTCTTATCTCCAGGTGGTCTAATAGTACTAAATAATACCAAAGTAATACCTGCAAAACTATCTGCAAAAAAAGAAAGTGGTGGTACTATTGGTATTTTGCTTATTGAACAAATTGAAAAAAATACATATTATTGTTTTATAAAAGGAAAAATAAAACATGATACAAAAATCAACCTTGCCAAAAATCTAAAAGCTACAATTATACAAACAAATGGGCAAAAAAAAATTATAAAATTTGACACCACTAATGATATTAGAGAATATCTTTATGAAATAGGTTCTATGCCGCTTCCACCTTATATTAAAAGAAAAAACAAAGAATTTGATGCTTTAGATAAACAGTATTATCAAACTGTTTTTGCTGAAATTGAAGGTTCAATTGCAGCACCTACTGCCAGTTTGCATTTTACCAGTAATTTGCTTGATCAAATTAAACAAAAAGGAGTTCAAATAGCCTATATCACTTTGCATGTTGGACTTGGTACATTTAAAAGCGTTGAAACTCAAAATATACAAGAGCATAAAATGCATGAAGAATATTTTGAAATATCGGCAAAAACAGCACAAATATACAATAAAGCTAAACTTGAAAACCGAAATATTTTACCAGTTGGAACTACCGTTGTTAGAGCATTAGAGAGTGCCTCAAATGTTCAAGGTTATATTAAACCAACTTCTGCTAAAACAGATATCTTTATTTACCCTGGTTATAAATTTAAAACAGTTGATAATATATTGACAAATTTTCATTTACCTAAATCAACACTCATAATGCTTGTTGCAGCTCTTATCGGCATAGAAGATACACACTTTTGCTATAAAAAAGCTATTGAAGAAAAATACAGGTTTTTTAGTTATGGTGATGCATTTTTAGTTATTTGAATACATAATCTGTCTTAGTGCTTCATACAATACAATTGCCACCGAATTTGACAGATTAAGTGATCTTACAGTAGATTTCATTGGTATATTAATACATCTATCAAAGTATTTGCTTATATACTCATATGGAAAACCGCCTGTCTCAGATCCAAACATTAAAAAATCGCCAATATTATATTTAACTTCATAATAACTAAGTTTTGCTTTCGTAGTAGCTATATAAAAGTTAATATTGCTATTTTTTTGAAAAAAATCTTCTATAGAATCATAAATTATAAGATCAAGATTTTCCCAATAATCAAGGCCTGCACGTTTGAGTTTTTTATCTGTAAGTGTAAATCCAAAAGGTTTTATCAAATGTAGTTTTACACCCAAACCTACACAGAGCCTTGCAATATTTCCTGTATTTTGAGGAATATCAGGACAGCACAAAACGACATTTAATGAAATGTTATTAAATTGATCTAACAGGAATATTCTTTGCATGAATTTATCTCAAACCCCCTGGCAGTACCTACTCTTGCCTGGGCGTTCCCAGACTACCAT
>NZ_JBMFGQ010000065.1:0-4733 GCF_049977265.1 Desulfurella sp.
TTTTTTGTTTTTGTTGAAATAAAAAGAAAAAACAATGGGGTGAGTAGTGGGACTTGAACCCACGGCCCCCAGGGCCACAACCTGGTGCTCTAACCAAACTGAGCTATACCCACCACAAAATGGTGAGCCGCGAAGGGATCGAACCTTCGACCGACGGATTAAGAGTCCGTTGCTCTACCAGCTGAGCTAGCGGCCCACACAACAATTATGATAGTTATAAGAAAAATTTTGTCAAGAAAAATGAAATTTTCAATTCTCGATTTTCTACTTTCAATTTATAAATTTATTAAATAATCATTACAAACAAAATTTTAGTGGATTTTTTTTATTTTTTGACTAAAATTACACTCGAATGATATACATGGGGCGAGATTGAAAAAAGGAGGTTGTATGCAAATCAAGAGAAGAACCTTTCTAAAAGGTGCTTTAGCTGGTACAGCTTTGTTGTCAGTACCATTAATTTTTGATTCAAAAGCTGACGCAAGGGAAGAATTAAAACCTTACAAACCAGATAAAGTAGCTTTCAATTTTTGTGAAATGTGCTTTTGGAATTGCACGGAGAAAGCTTTTGTAAATGATGGAAAAGTTAGAAAGCTTGAAGGAAATGACAAAAGTCCATTAAACTGGGGTAAATTATGTGCAAAAGGTCAAGCTGGTATTAAAACTCTATACGATGATAATAGATTAAAAACTCCATTGATTAGAGTTGGTGAACGTGGCGAAGGCAAATGGAAAAAGGTTTCCTGGGAAGAAGCTTTTGACTTTGCTGCAAAAAAATTTAAAGAAGTCATAGATAAATACGGACCAGAGACAATTGGACTTGAAATGCATGGTACCGGAGAACCAGGCATTCATAGGCTTTTTGAAGCTTTAGGTGGAACTACAAACTTTGCTATACCTGCATACTCTCAATGCACGGGTTCTAGAGACATAGGATTTTACTATACATTTGGTGAAGCTCTTGGTGGACATGAACCACTTGATTTTTCAAATAGTAGATACATAATACTTTTTGGTAGGAACGAAACAGAATCGCTTCACACAAGTGAATTGTATCATTTTGCAAAAGCAATTGGTAATAATGCAAAAATTGTATATGTAGATCCAAGATACACACATACTTCAGCAAAAGCTGATAGATATTTGCAGATTAAATCTGGTACTGATACAGCTTTTGTTTTAGCTCTTATAAACGTAATGGTTTCAGAGGATTTAATTAATCACGATTTTGTAGATAAATATACAACAGGTTATGATAAACTAAAGCCACATATAGCAAAATACACACCACAGTGGGCTGAAAAAGAAACTGGTATTAAGGCAGACGATATAATTCAAATTGCAAGAGAAGTTTCTTCTTTTGCACCAAACTGCATCATAGTACCACCAAGAAGATCCAGCAGATATGGTTATGACACACAATTTGCAAGGTCAATTGCAATAGCAAATGCCCTTCTTGGTAATTGGTATCAGCCTGGGGGATTTTGGAAACAAAATCAAATTAAAGTTCCAAAAGCTGTTTGGCCAGATGTTGAAGAATCAAAATATGCTCAGCTAGCCCAACAGAGGAATGCACCTAATGCTGTTTTATCTTTGGTAAATTTACCAGAGCTCACACAAGAGTTTGTAAGCATATTAGGCCTTGACAATCACTTGTGGGATGCAATTAGATTACAAAAACCATACCCAATCAAAGCGATGATTAGTTATGCCACAAACCCATTATTCCATAATGGCGATTCAAATAAGATTAAAGAAGCAATTAGTAAACTGGATTTTTACATGGTAGTTGATATATTGCCCTGGGAGCACACACTTTATGCAGACATTGTATTTCCTGAATCTACATATCTTGAAATGCATGCTGCCTTAAAATCCATCAGCTGGAAATACCCATACGTGCACTTTAGAGAGCCAGCAGTAAATCCTGTTTATGATACAAGAGATATATGGGCGATAGCACATGGTATTGCAAAACATATAGGACTTGGAGAGTTTTTTCCATACAAAGATGCAAAAGGCGTATTATTCAGCGCATTAAACCAAATGCCAAAAGATCAGAGAGATAAATTACTCAAAGATGGTGTAATATCCCTTGGACCAATACCAGAAGATGCTAATTTAAGTGGTGATATCGATCCAAAATTAGCTTATCAAAAAATGCTTGACGCATACAAAAAAGCACCATTTAACCCATACCCAATTGCCTTAGGCGAAGATATAACCTTTAATACCGGTAGCGGAAAAATCGATATATACTGCGAATCTTTAAAAGAAGCTGGATTTGACCCACTACCTACCTATACATCACCAAATAAGCCAAAAAAACAAAATGAGTTCAGATTAGTTTTTGGTAGAGTGGCGGTTCATACACATGCTAGAACCGAGGATAATGAGTGGTTGCTTGAGCATTATGACGACAACAATGTTTGGATTAACCCGAAAGATGCAAAAACTATAAATATAAAAGATGGTGATAAGGTAGTATTGGTTAAAGACAACCTTAAATCACCCTACCCTGTTAAGGCTAAAGTTACAGATAGAATTATAGAGGGCACAATATTTATAGCACACGGTTGGGGAAGGTTTTCGCCGTACGCTACAAGATGCTATAAAAAAGGTGTTTCAGACGCAGAATTCTGTTCAAATGATTTTGATCCAATTAGTGGAGTAGCTGCTTTCTTGAATTCATTTGTTAGCGTCGAAAAAGCCTAAAGGAGGTAAATAGCAATGTTCGAAAGACCCAAAAAAGAAAAAAACTATGCTATGGTCATAGTTCAAGATAGGTGCGTTGATTGTAAAGCCTGCGAGGTTGCCTGCAAAGCAATGTGGGAAGTACCTGACGGAAAACTTAATTACCGTACAAAGGTTTTGGATATTGATAAAATCGAAAACAGCCAAAGAAAAATGATCTTTATGCCAATTTTGTGTAATCAATGCGATAACCCACCATGCGTATGGGTATGTCCAACAGGTGCAAGCTATAAGAGAAAAAGTGATGGCATCGTTCTTGTTACGCCAAACATGTGCATTGGCTGCAAAGCATGTATGGAAGCATGTCCATACGATGCAAGATATTATAATGAAGAATTAAGTGCTGTAGATAAATGCACTTTTTGTTTACCTAGACTTGAAAGTGGCTTAGAACCTGCCTGTGTTCAAACATGCGTAGGTGGTTCAAGAAATTTTGGCGACTTAAATGACCCAAATTCAATTGTTTCAAAATTACTAAAAGAAGCTACAAACTATTGGGTTTTAAAACCAGAAGACGGCACCTATCCAAATGATTTCTATATAAGCAATTCCGCAAAAACTGAATAAAAAAGGGGCTAAAAGAGCCCCTTTTTTACATTTCTTTTTCTAAAACTTCAGCTAATTTCTTGAGATCTTTCATTAAACTTTCAAATTCTGGTATCGTTAGTTGCTGCGAAGCATCTGATATTGCAATTTCTGGCTTATAGTGCACCTCAATAATTAGCCCATCTGCGCCAGCTGCAATAGCTGCTTTTGAAAGCGCTGCAACATAATCTCTCTTTCCTGCTGCATGTGATGGATCGATAATTACAGGCAGATGCGTAAGTTTTTTTAAAACTGGCACAGCGGATATATCAAGAGTATTTCTTGTTGCAGTTTCAAAGGTTCTAATACCTCTTTCGCAAAGTATTACATTTGCATTGCCTTCACTCATTACATATTCGGCACTCATGAGAAACTCTTCTATGGTTGTTGACATGCCTCTTTTTAACAAGACAGGCTTTGTTGTTTGGCCAACAAGTTTTAGGAGAGCAAAATTTTGAATATTGCGAGCACCAATTTGTAATACATCTGCATACTCTATAATTAAATCCAAATCTTTTGGGTTCATAACTTCTGTCACAATTGGCAGGCCTGTTTCATCCTTTGCTTCTTTTAACAGTTTTAAACCTTCTTCACCAAGGCCTTGAAAAGTATATGGATTTGTACGTGGCTTGTAAGCACCACCTCTTAATAGTTTTGCACCAGCTGATTTTACTCCTTTTGCGGTTGTTAGTATTTGATGACGATTTTCTACAGAACAAGGTCCTGCAATAACTGTAAATTTTCCTTCACCAATAGGAATTCCGTTAACATAAACTGTAGTCGGCTCTGGCCTATTTTCTATGCTTGCAAGTTTATATGGTTTTGACACTCTATAGACAGTTTCTACTCCGCTTTCCATAGACAACAATGATAATGGATCTATCTTAAGCTTATCTTTTGAAAATTCTCCAACAACACCTATAACCGTGCGTTCACTTCCCTTACTTACATGGCTTGCAAAACCTAATTCACTAATTTTTTTAACGACACCCTCAATCTGCTCATCTGTAGCAGACTTTTTCATTATAACAATCATAAAACCTCCTCATAAATTTTTTGCAAAAAAAAAGCCGGTTGGAGTAGTCCACCCCAACCGGCCAATTAAAGCCTGAAAAAAGGATAGACTACACCTGCCAGCTATAAAAGTAATACCACCAATATGATTGGTTTATATTCTGGATAACCAAAAGAGAGCTTAAATCTTTCATATTTTTTTATATATCATAAATTTTTGTATATTTCAAGAAAAAACTTAAAACAAACAATATTGAAATAATAAGCATTTTACAAATTTTTAATAAAATCTTGATATTGATATAAAATTAGTTTATATTTAGACCAAGGGTGACTATGGAAATATCTGAATTAACCAGCTACATTCAAAAATATGGGTT
>NZ_JBMFGQ010000066.1:0-4569 GCF_049977265.1 Desulfurella sp.
TTAAAAAATACGAGTTCAGGATTGTGGCAATATGGGCATCTTAAATTGCAGAAAGGGCAAAATAGCACGGATGCAATTTTATTTGGATAATCTATAAAACTTGCCTTTTGAATTCCTGCTATCTTCATAAACTGTATTCCAAACGTTGTTTAAACTCTTCCTGTTTGCCTTTGTTCCAATTCTGGACAGGCCTGTAATAACCCACTACTCTTGAATACACTTCTGTTTCTTCACCACAGATTGGGCAGTTAAAATGTTCGCCAGCTATGTATCCATGAGTTTTGCATATTGAAAATGTAGGTGTTATTGTCATATACGGTATTGGATAATTTTCAAAAGCTTTTTTAATGAAACTCTTTAGTGCATTTTCCTGCGGTTTTTCCTGCAAAAATATATGCGCCACAGTTCCGGATGTGTATAATACCTGCAATGGCGATTGATGATCCAATACTTCAAAAGGGTCATCCGTGTAGTTTACTGGCAAAAATGTAGAGTTTGTATAATATGGATCTGATTCGCCTGATTGTTTTATGTCTGGGTATAACTGCTTATCTTTGTAAGCAAGTCTATAAGATGTACCTTCTGCCGGTGTTGCTTCAAGGTTGTAGAGATTACCTGAATCTTGTTGATACTTTCTTAATGTTTCCCTCATAAATTCAAGAACTTCTATGGCAAAACTTCTGCCCTCTTTAGTTTGAATACCTTTTCCCATAAAGTTTAATAAAGACTCATGCATACCTACAATACCTATTGTTGAAAAATGATTGTTAAAGTGTCCAAGGTATGCTAAAGTATAAGGCATAAGACCGTTTTTTAAGTTTTGCTCTACTACTTTGCGTTTTATTTCAAGCGATGTTTTTGCAATATCCATCATTCGTTTCAAGTTTTTGAAATATTCATCTTTAGTTTTTGATAAATAACCAATGCGTGGCAAATTTATAGTTACAACACCTATTGATCCTGTTTTGTCACTTGATCCAAAAAGACCTCCACCACCTCTGTTTTTAAGTTCTCTTAAATCAAGCTGCAATCTGCAGCACATACTTCTTACATCACCAGGGTTTAGAGTGCTTGAGACAAAATTTTGAAAATACGGCAAACCATATTTAGTAGTAGCTTTAAGTAGCAAATCAACATTTGGTCCGTCCCAGTTAAAATCTTTTGTAATATTGTACGTTGGTATAGGAAAAGAAAATATTCTACCTTGAGCATCGCCTTCAAGCATTGTTTCTAAAAATGCTTTATTTATCATATCCATTTCTTTTTGGTAATCCCCATATACGCCAATTAACTTATCACCTACTATGGCTGGTTTGTCTTTTAAATCATCTGGCACTATCCAGTCAAATGTAAAGTTGATAAATGGCGGCTGCGAACCCCACCTGCTTGGCACATTCATGGCAAATACCATCTGCTGTATAAGCTGTTTTACATCTTTATAATCAAGATTATCTGCCCTGACAAAAGGAGCAAGCAGCGTATCAACAGAGTTAAATGCCTGAGCGCCCGCAAATTCCATCTGCATTACACCCAAAAAATTAACCATCTGACCGGTAAGAGCAGATAGATGACGAGCCGGCTTTGCTGTAACTTTGCCTTCAACACCGCCAAACCCTTTCATAATTAAATCCATTAAAGACCAGCCAGCACAATACGCAACAATACCATGTGACAAATCGTGTATGTGAATGGCACCGTTTGTGTGTGCTTCTGATACTTCTTTTGGATAAATATTGTTTAACACATAGTTTGCTAAAACGCTTCCAGCCAGATGCAAATAAAGACCAGGATAGCTGAATGTTGTATTTGAATTTTCTTTTATGCGCCAATCGGTTTGGTCTACATACTCGCTTACTGTTTTTTCAACATCAAAAATTGCCTTTTTTGTATCCCTTGAAACAGCGCGCTTTTCTCTGTAGAGAATATAAGCTTTGGCAACTTTAGCAAAACCAAGCTTTATAAGTTCTTCTTCGACAGTGTCTTGAATGTCTTCAATGTTAATTTCTTTAAGGTTTGCAAACTTTCTTTTTAAACTAAAAAGTACATTGTTTGCAGCAAGTGTTGAGTAGTCTTCTTCTCCAACCGCTAAAAACGCTTTTTTGATAGCATTTTCTATCTTGGTTTTATCAAAGGCTGCTTTAGAGTAGTCTCTTTTAATTACAAGCGTTTGACTAAAAAATTTTGTTAAATCAAAGCTAGCTATGTTTGTTTTGTTCATAAAACCTCCTTAAATTCTTTCACCATACTTTTTTCTTAAAATTTTTGCAGCTTCAATCATGTTTTTCAATGAAGGTATAACTTCTTCATATTTTCTTGTTTTTAAACCACAATCAGGGTTTATCCAGAAAAGATTTTTATCTATATACTTAAACGACCTTTCTGCTATTTCTAGCATTTCTTCCACAGAAGGCACACGTGGAGAATGGATATCCCACACGCCAAGCCCTATAGCGTGATCATATTTAAATTTCTCAAAACTTGAAATTATATCACCTTTGCTTCGAGATGCTTCTATGGATATGCAGTCTGCATCCATGTCATAAATGTAATTAACGATTTCATCAAATTCAGAGTAACACATGTGTGTATGAATTTGAGTTAATTTGTCAACATCTTCAACAACAAATCTAAAAATTTTACTTGCAAACTCAAGATAATCCTTTTTCTTTGACTCTTTTAAAGGCAAACCTTCTCTAAATGCTGGCTCATCAATTTGTATAATCTTTATATTGGCTTTTTGTAAATCCATTACTTCTTCTTTTAAAGCAAGTGCTATTTCGTAAGCAACCAGTTCTCTTGGAACACTTGGCCTTACAAACGACCAGTTAAGAATCGTAATTGGCCCTGTAAGCATACCTTTTAGGGGCTTTTTTGTTAAACTTTGAGCGTATACAATCTCTTTTATTGTCATAGGTTTGGTTCTTTTTACTTTGCCATAAATAATAGGAGGTCTTATTGCTCTTGAACCATAAGAAATAACCCAACCATGTTTTGTGCATAAAAAACCTTCTAATTTTTGGGCAAAAAATTCTACCATATCGCTTCTTTCAAACTCTCCATGAACCAGCACATCAAGACCTAAATCTTCTTGTAGCTTTACTACATACTTTATCTGATCATTGATGTATTGATTGTATTCGTTTTCGCTTATTTTACCTGATAAAAAGTAGGATCTTTTTTGCCTTAACTCTTTGGTTTGAGGAAAACTACCAATTGTAGTTGTAGGAAACTTTGGTAGATTTAGTGATTTTACCTGTTCAATGTAGCGTAATTTAAATGGATGAGCTCTTTTTGGGTTTAAATTTTTTATAGTTAACAGAGTTTCTTCATAGTTTTCGTCTTTTTCTAATTGCTCGTCTGAAAAGTCATAATCCGATCTTCCATTTAATATATTTTTTAGCAAGTTTAAGTGTTGAAGTTTTTCTTTAGCAAATAATAGTTTATTTGATATTTTCGGATCAAAATTTTCTAATTCGAGACTAACAGGCAAATGCATTAGAGGCCCAGCTGTGCTCAAAATTATTTGATCCGATGATAAGCTAAGTTTTTTTAAGCACAGCTCTACAAGTTGTTTCGCTTCATTTAAGTTGTCTTTAAATGGATGCCTTGTGCCAATAAGGCCTATTTGAAGTTTTTTGTTTTTAGGCAAACCAAATTTAATAACATTTTCGACATTTTCTCTAAAAGTAAAATCAAGACCCAATGTATCAAAATTAATATTTTCAATAATTTCATTAAAATAAGATAAACTTTCGTAGTAAGAATTAAGTGTTATATCTAAAAAAATGTTTTTTTTGACTATTTCGTAAGCATCGAATATGTCTTTTAAAAAACTTTTATCATAATCAAGAACAAAAGCTGGTTCATCAAAGCATATCCTTTTTACACCATTTTCTTGAAGTTGAATAAGCAAAGCATTATATTGCTTTGCAACATTCAAAAGCAAACTTCTAAATTCTTTAGTTTGCGATGGTTTAAGCCATTTGTTGTTATCGTTAATTTTCCCCAAACTTATAAATGTAAATGGTCCAATAATAACAGGTGTAGTATCATATCCAAGCTTTTTATCTTCAAGCCAGTTTTTTAACACCGTATTATTTTTAAGCTCAAAATGACCATCAAATTCAGGAACAATATAATGATAATTAGTATCAAACCATTTTGTCATTTCCTGCGCTTGAGCTTTTGAGTCCCCTCTTGCCATAGCAAAGTACAAATCTAGTTCATCTTGAATGTGTGAAAAACGCTCAGGAATGCAACCAAACATAAAGCTTAAATCAAGCATAAAATCATAATAAGTAAAATCATTGCAAACGATATAATCAAGACCGCTTTTGCTGTATACATCAAGGCGGTATTTTTGGATTTCTTGCATATTACTTACAAATTCTTCTTTTGAAATCTTTTTTTCCCAATACGATTCAAGGTTTTGTTTGTATTCTCTTTTTAAACCAATCCTTGGGAAATAACTAGCCGTTGTCCTAAACATTTAACCTCCTTAAATTTATTTATTTTTAAATTCTTTTAAAAGCTCAATAAAATCTTCTGCATCAGCAAATTTTTTATACA
>NZ_JBMFGQ010000067.1:0-4284 GCF_049977265.1 Desulfurella sp.
TTTTGTATGCCTATGCCTATGGTTTGGTTTTGGTAGGCACCAATTTGGACAATCTTATTTACAAAGTTGCCATCAAGTAAGTTTATACCTTTGTACGATGTAGTAGCTGCAATGTTGTTAATCTCTGCAAGCAGACCGTTGATGTTACTTTGCAGAGCCTGTCTTGAAGCTGAATCTTGCGTTGCGTTTGCAGCCTGAGTTGCCTGTTGTGCGATGTTTGTTACTAAAGTAATGGATTGTTGTAGCGCCTGATCAGCTATGTTTATCAAGTTTACTGTGTCGTTGCCGTTTGATATTGCCTGGCCTAAGTTTGTTGCCTGGAAATTCAAAGAGTCTGCTATAGTCATACCTGATGGGTCAACTGCAGCGCTTGTTAGCCTCAAGCCCGTTGACATACTCTGTAATGTGCCTGAAAGCTGCGTGCTGTTTTGATTTAATGCATTTATAGCCTGCATCGCCGCTATGTTTGTGTTAATTTGAAGACTCATGGTAAACCTCCTTTTTGTTTTTTTGAGCTTCTAAGTATTGAATCGGATGAATTGTAAAAAATTAAAGGTTTAAAAAAAATTTTTTTAAAGGCACTAAAATGCTTTATTTTACCAAAAAAACGCTTAGATTATAATGATGAATATTTACGCAGTTTTAGCCGATGTTGTTGTTATAATACATTTTTTATATGCATTAACTATTATTGTTGGACTCATTCTAATATATATTGGCAAATATATAAAATGGCATTTTGTAAAAAATGCAACATTCAGGATTATCCATTTAGTTATGATAATGATTGTAGCATTTGAGTCTGTTTTTCATATAGAATGTCCTTTGACATACATAGAGTATAAATTGCTAAGTTTGGCTAAAATGCATTATCAAAATACACCTTTTATAGCTGGTTTTATTAACAAAATACTATTTTGGAATTTGCCAAATGAGTTTTTTGATATACTCTATATCGCGCTTGCCATATTTATATTACTCAGTTTTTTTATTGTGCCCATAGATTTCAAAAAATAATTGACAACGGACATATGTTCATTTATAATACTTTTTAAGGAGGGTTGAATATGAAAATACTGCTTGCAACAAAAGGTCAAACATTAGATAGTGCAATTGATGAGAGGTTTGCAAGAGCCAGTTATTTTTTGATTTACGATGACAGAACAGGTCAATTAGAAGTAATAAATAATAACCAGGAGCTTTCGCACGGCGCAGGTCCTCAAGCGGTTCAGATCGCCATAGATAATGGTGCAAGTGCAATAATTTCTGCAATGCCCGGTCAAAATGCCCTGCAAGCTATTAGGGCAGCAAATATTAAAGTTTACGAGGCAGTTGGTTTAAGTGCAAAGCAGGCTATAGAAAAGTTAAAGTCAAATGAATTAAAAGAGTTATGATAATAGCAATATTGTCAGGCAAGGGGGGCACGGGCAAAACCACTGTTTCAACAAACCTTGCTTATGTTTTAGACAAAAAAGGCCATAGCGTAAAGCTTATAGATTTAGACGCAGAAGAGCCAAATGCGCATCTTTTTTTTGATATTGACTATAGTGAACATATAGACGTAGATGTCAAAATACCAAAAGTTGATAATGCAAAGTGCACTCACTGTGGTGATTGCGCAAAGGCGTGTCAGTTTAGCGCTATTGTTGTATCAAGCAAATCAGTGCTTGTGTTTGCACATTTGTGCCATGCGTGCGGTGCATGTTTGCTTGCATGCAAGTATAATGCTTTGGAAGAAATACCAAAAAATATAGGAAAAATTTCTTTGGGTAGTGCAAATGGCATTGATTTTGTAAAAAGCCAGATGAATATAGGAGAGCCATCTGCTGTTAGAATTATAAGACAGGCAAAAAAATATACAAATAAAGATAAAATCAACATTTTAGATTGTCCGCCAGGTGTATCTTGTCCTACAGTTGAATCAATACAGATGGCAGATTTTTGCGTACTTGTAACAGAACCTACACCATTTGGTTTGCATGATTTAAAGCTTGCAGTGGATCTTACAAGACAATTTGGTTTAAAAATAGGTATTGTAATAAACAGATACGATAATAAATTTATTGAACTTGAGTCATATTTGGAAGAAAATAACATACCATTGTTGTTAAAGATACCTTACGATATAAAAATTGCTCAAAGCTACTCAAAAGGTAAGTTATTTTCAAAAGAAATTACCCAATACGAGAATATGTTTGTTGAATTATACAATAAAATTTTGGAGATGGTGCAGTGATTGTAAGGCAGTTAGCAATCGTTAGCGGAAAAGGTGGCACAGGCAAGACAACGCTCAGTGCTTCTTTTGCACATCTGGCAAAAAATGCTTTGATGGTTGATTGTGATGTAGATGCACCAAATCTACATATTATACTAAAGCCTGCAGTTAATAAAACATTTGAGTATTTTGGTTCTAAAAAGGCATTTATTGATTATAATAAATGCATAAATTGTGGTATCTGCGCCTCAGTTTGTCGATTTGAAGCAATAGATTTTGAGCAAAATCAATACAGGGTTAAAGAATATGCTTGCGAGGGCTGCAATGCATGCGTAATTGCCTGTCCAGTTAATGCTATAAGCTTGGAAAAAACTTTAAATGGCAAGTATTTTGAGTCTACCTGCGAGACAGGCTATATGGCGCATGCGCTGTTGAACCCAGGTGAGGAAACCTCAGGTGGTTTAATATCTGAAGTAAGAAAGCTATCTTTAGAAATTGCCTACTCAAAAAAGGTAGAATTAATTATTATTGATGGAGCTCCAGGTATTGGTTGTCCTGCTACATCATCAATTGTGGGTGCAAAATATGTAATAGTTGTAAGTGAGCCAACAAAAAGTGGTCTTCATGATCTGGTGCGCATTGTGGAAACAATAAAGCATTTTAAAATACCACATGGAATTGTGATTAACAAGTTTGACATAAACATTGAGCAAACAAAAGAGATTGAAAAATACGCTCAGGAAGAAAATTTAGAAATAATTGGCAAAATTCCTTTTGATAAAACTGTTGTAGAGGCTACAAGAAAAGCAAAGCCAATTATTGAATATGATTGCAAAAGCGCATTTGCTGTAAAAGACATATTTGAAAAAACAATCCAAAAGCTAAATTTATCGCCCCAAAGCTAAAAGCCTTGAGGCGATTTGTATATATTGTTAGGAGAGGAGCTCTTCTACTGTTACGTAGTCGCCAACGCGACCTGTCATTTTTTCTTCGTCTGTATTGACAGGCAAAGTTTTCTTACCAGGTCTCCAATTGGCTGGGCAAACTTCGCCTGTCTTATATGAATGCTGATGGGCTTGGATTTGTCTTATGAACTCATTTACGTTTCTACCTACAGGTGGTGCTTGAACTTCTTGCGCTACTATTACACCATCTGGATTTATTAAAAATCTGCCACGTAAAGCAATACCGGCACCTTCTATCATGACATTAAATTTTCTTGAAACCTCACCGGTTGGATCTGCGCCAATAGTTAATTTCAAGCCTTTTAGTAGTGGCTCTGTTTCTACAAAGCGTTTGTGTGAAAATTTTGTATCTGTTGAAATTGCAAGTATCTCGCAGCCAAGCTCGTTATGTAATACATCATATTTTGCATTCATTGCAGCAAGCTCAGTTGGGCAAACAAATGTAAAATCTGCTGGGTAGAAGCAAACAATTGTCCACTTACCTGCGTAATCTGCGCTTGAAACCTTTTTGTAATGGCCACTTTGTGCATCGTATGCATCCATTTTAAACTCTGGCATTTTTTGAAGAACTAAACTCATCGTACACCTCCAAATCAATTTTGATAAATATTATCAAAAAATAAAAATTTGTCAAGGAAAAAAATTATTATTTGCAATTTTTTAAAAAAGTATTATATTTGCTTTTATGGAAGTAATTGATTATGCGTATTTAGAAAGTATACTAAACAAAAAAAATTTAAAAGTAACGCCACAAAGATTGCATATATTATCTCTTATCAAACAGTTTGGTCACATGGATATAGATGAATTGTATTTACAGATTAAAAAAAACTACCCCTACATGTCACTTGCAACAATTTACAAAAATATTTCGGTAATGGTAGAAAATGGCATATTAAATGAGATAAAAATTGCTCAGCAAAAAACAAAATATGAGTTATTGGCCGACTTTCATGCACATTTTATCTGCACAAACTGTAAAAAAATAGAAGATCTAGATATAGATATAAGTTGTATTCTAAAAGGTTTTGATCAAGCAAGCGTGCAAAGCGTCCAATTGCAGATTTACGGTATTTGCAACGCCTGCCAGAAAAAAAAGAATTT
>NZ_JBMFGQ010000068.1:0-4021 GCF_049977265.1 Desulfurella sp.
ATTTCTTGAAAAGCTTTTGTATTCCAAGCCAGAGCAGTTTTATTAAACTGTCCTGGCTTGGAAAAGCTCCTTTGGTTTTTTGTAGGCTTTCTGAACTGCCTGTGTACGGATTCTATGATGTTTGTTGTATACACAATGGCCTTATTTGATCGGGGTATTTAAAGTAGTTTGACAAATTCTCCCATTTGTCTTTCCAGGATTTAATAACCGTAGGGTATTTCTTTGCCCATTTGGCTTCCAAGTTTGAGAGTTTAAACTCGGCTTGTTCTTTTGAGGAAGATTTGTAGACTAGCTTTAAGTCTTTAATAAAATCTTTTCGATCTTTTGATACGATGTATTTTAGAGAGTTTCTTATTTGTTGTATTATGCAAAAGTTTACTTTTGTGTTTGGAAATACTGTAGCTATTGCATCAATGAAGCCTGTAAAAAGTTAACTAAAATTGAGCCACAGTGGCCAGATAAATTGAGCTGCCCATGATTTTGCTTATTAATAAGTCTTTATTGTGTATTTACTTCTTAAATTATTTGGCACTATTATTCATTATTATTTTGTTGACGCCACAAATAATTATCTTAGACAAAAAAATAAAAACACACACTTGACTGCATATAGCCTTGTAAACAAACCCTATATAGCCAGTAAAATTGAAGTATTATTACAATTTTACTGGCAGGTCATTTTAATTAAGGTGGCTCAATTCTTGTTGGCCTTCCTGGCTCAATTTTAGTTGACTTAATTTTAGTTTACATTTTACATAAAACTAGCACATCAATTTAAACAATTCTTTTTGTATAATTTTTCTATTGACTTTTAGTTAAAATATAATTATATATTTATTTAATGTGAGGAGAATTAAGGAGGTTTTATGCTTAAATGGTATTTTAAAGCTAATTTGCCATTGAGAGTACTTATTGGTTTGATCCTTGGTGTTTTTGCAGGCCTTATATTAAAGGATAAAGTAATTTATTTAAAACCTTTTGGTGAATTATTTGTGAGACTTTTAAAGATGATTATAGTGCCTGTGATCATTTTAACGCTTGTTTCTGGTGCATCAAACATTGAACCTGCAAGATTGGGTAAAATTGGTATTAAAGTATTTATTTATTACTTTATTGCACTGGCTTTTGCAACTACAATAGGATTATTAGCTGGTAACATTTTTGCTCCTGGTGTCGGATTAAACCTTCAAGGCTCTCACCCTATAACATTAAAACACCTTCAAGCGCCATCTATTATCGATGTTTTACTTAATATTGTACCTACTAATTTTATTGAAGCTATGGCTAAAGGTGATATATTACCCATAGTATTTTTTAGTTTATTATTTGGCATTGCTTTGGCTTTTGTTAGAGATAGCAGCAATGAAAAATTGAAAGCATCTGGAGAAACGCTATTTCAAGTATTCCACAGTTCTACAGAAGTAATTTTTAAAATGATAAGGTGGATATTAGAATATGCGCCCATAGGTGTTTTTGCATTAATGGCTTACACGATTGGGACAGTAGGACCAAAAGCAGTAGGACCGCTTGCTTATGTAGTTTTAGTTGTATATATAGCGCTAATATTCCAGATTATTATATTTTATGGTGGCACGCTAAGTCTATTAAAAGTAAATTTCTGGAAATTTTTGAAAAAAGCTCAAGAACCATTTTTGATGGCATTTACAACAAGAAGCTCCGATGCTACACTGCCTGTTACAATCGCTACAGCTCAAGAAAAGATGGGCATCTCTGAAGCAGTTAGCGCTTTTACGTTACCGCTTGGTGCAAAATTTAATATGGATGGTACAACCTTATACGAAGGTGTATGTGCTTTGTTTGTAGCTCAAGCTATAGGTCTTCACTTAACTTTAACACAACAGCTGATAGTTATATTAACAGCAATTTTAGCCTCAATTGGTACAGCTGGTGTACCTGCAGCGGGCGCTATTATGCTACTTTTAGTATTAAATTCCGTTGGCTTAAAAGTAGAACCTGGAAGACCAGAAACACTTGCCTATGCCATGATTTTTGGTATCGACGCCTTACTTGACATGGCAAGAACTGCAACAAACGTTCTTGGTGATCTAACTGCCACTACATTTGTAGCAAAGCTTGAAAATGAAATAGATATGTCAAAATGGAATTAAAAGCAAAAATTGTAGGCATTATAGGTGGCATGGGTCCGCTTGCAACGATAGATTTATACTCAAAAATTATTAAACACACTAATGCAAAAAATGATCAAGAAAATCTGCATGTAGTTATTGATAGTTACGCTCAGATACCAGATAGAACCAAATACTTAAAGGGTGAAGGAGAAAATCCTTTGCCTTATCTTTTAGAATCTGCGAATAATCTAAAAAAAGGTTTTAACATTGATGTTTACTGCATGCCATGTAATACAGCACATTATTTTATTAATGAATTAAGAAAAAATATTGATAAGCCTTTTATAAGTATTGTTGAATCTGCTTTTAATGAAATAAAAAGATACCATTTTACCAAGTTAGGAATTTTAGCAACAGATGGAACATTACTTGGCAGGGTTTATCATGATTTTTTTGAGAAAAACGGTGTAAAAATTGAAAATTTTGATGAAACCACGCAAAGCTTACTCATGAAAGCTATATACGATGTGAAAGCAAACTCAATAAATTCCGGGATAGAAACATTTAATAAAGCTTTAAGTAATATAGTAAAAAACAAATTTGATTTATTGATTGCAGCATGCACTGAAATTCCTATCTTGATACCATACAAACAAGAGCACATTCAAATAATTGATGCCACGGATTGTTTAGCAAAAAATGTTGTAAAATTTTGTAGGGAGTAAATATGCTCTTATGTAACAAATGCGGAAAAAAATATTCAATGAATGAATCTGTCTGGCAATGTGAATGTTCTGGTTTATTGGACATTGATTTTAAGGCTATCCTTAATTTTAATGAAATCAAGAGAAGACCACCAACAATGTGGCGCTATAGAGAAGCTATACCTATAGAAAATGATATCAATATAGTTTCTTTTAATGAAGGTTTTACGCCTATTGTAGATTATTCAACTAGTTCTGGTAATGTTTTATTGAAATTAGATTATTTTTTTCCAACAGGCTCTTATAAAGATAGAGGAGCCAGCGTTCTTATAAGCAAAGCAAATGAAATTGGTGTGAAAAAAGTTATTGAAGATTCTTCTGGAAACGCAGGATGCGCAATAGCTGCTTATTGTGCAAAAGCGAAAATAGAATGTGAAATATATGTACCGCAAGATACATCCATTGCAAAATTAACGCAAGTCAAAGCATATGGTGCTAAACTAAATATAGTAAATGGAAATCGCCTACAAACTGCACAAAAAGCCCTACAAGATGCAAAAAATACTTATTATGCAAGTCATACTTACAACCCATTCTTTTTTCAAGGTACAAAAACACTTGCTTTTGAGGTTTTTGAGCAATTGAATGACTCGATTCCAGATTACATTTTTATACCAACGGGCAATGGAACCATGTTCATTGGTGTTTATTTGGGGTTTATGGATCTTGCTCAAAATGGTTACATAGATAATCTGCCAAAATTAATTGCTATTCAATCCGAGAATTGTGCGCCAATTTTTAAACAATATAAAGAAAACTTAAAAGCGCCACAAAAAGTCGAAGAAAAATACACATTAGCAGAAGGAATTGCTATTAATGAACCTATTCGTTCAAACCAAATCATAGATATTATAAAAAAGACTAATGGAGATGTAATAACAGTTAATGAGCAAGAAATCAAAGATGCTTTAATTCGTTTATCTTTGGACGGTTTTTATATTGAGCCTACGTCTGCCAGCGCTTTAGCTGGTTTTTTAAAATACAAGCCGTGTGGTAAAAGTTTAGTTGTTTTAACTGGATTTGGGTTAAAATCAAATGACAAGATACAAAAAATAATTAGTGAATTTATGTAAATTTAATTCCATCATTTTATCAATAATAACTAATTGAGGAAAGCTTTTTAAAGGAGGCAACAATGACTTTTCAAAATGAGGCAGCCTGGTCTTC
>NZ_JBMFGQ010000069.1:0-3959 GCF_049977265.1 Desulfurella sp.
ATGAGATGCTGGGTGTAAAACCACCTATCTCGTTACAATGAAGCGGGAATGCAGGTTAAAAAATAAACTTAATCGTAAAATTTTAGGACCACCCGCAAACACCGATTTTTTAGGTTGTTAATTATAGATCATTTATTTGAAAATGTTTTTATAAATTTTAATTTAATTGACAAAAAAGTTAATTTTAACCTATCAATTTCTAGTGAGAAGTTTTAGTTTTTCGACAAGAAATTTTGCAGTTTAATATGCTTTTGATTTTTTTAATTTTGAACAACAGTATATGTATTATTTTCGTCATGGGTCTTTTTAGTATAATTATTGATTTATAGATTAAGTAAATTATTATGCTTGTTATAAGTGTGCCTATTATGCAACTTATGAACATAAATAAAATAAATCCTGCCATACAAACCTGAATTCTTTTATACTAAATGCTTAAACTAAAAAGATTGCCATTATTAGGCTAATTGCAATACAAATAATAGACGGAATCAAACCAGTTAAGTACATTGTTTAACCTTTAAATTCTAAATACATTATTTAAGCGTTGTTCTAATGTAGGTTTTTGAACTAAAGAATTAACAAAAACCGGAATTTGTTTTTTGAAAGATTTGTTTGTTATATCCAAGTAGCCAACCACCTGTCCTTTTGCAAAAGGTAATTTAGATTTTAAAGTTTTGTAATGTATTTTTAGCTTTTCACCAGGCCACAAAATTGCGTAAAATGACTTTTTAAGCTTTAGACCTATAGGTTTTGACCAATCATAATACATGTATCCTATAATCTGATTTTTGCTAAAAATCTTTTTTAATTCCAAATTTTTTCTCGCCTGGTTTATAATTTTTATAGAAGAGTTAAGAGCATCCATCAGTGGTTGTTTGCCATATTCGCCAAGTAAATCACCTATTATTAAAATTCTTTGAAATCCAACCATTTTTTTTGCGGCAAACACAAAATCGCCACCAGATTGTGGCATAGAACCAGTTTTTATGCCTACTATATTATCTTTTCCTAAATCGTAATTTACATTATAAACAATGCCCGCAACGGGTAGTACAGCTTGGGCTTTTGATACTAAGTACCTAAAAACAGGAATTTCCATGGCCTTTTTGGCTAATTTAATTTGGTCGCTTGATGTACTTTGTGTATCTAATTTTACACCAGCAGGATCTGCGTAGTGTGTATGATTCATGCCAATCAACTTTGCCATTTTGTTCATTTTTGCTACAAACGATTTTACGCTGCCACTATCCCACTTAGCTAGAATTGTTGCACAATCGTTTCCAGAAGGCAGCAATAAGCCCTCTAAAAGCTCTTTTTCTGACAATTTTTCACCTTTTGCTATTTTTAAAACAGACTGTTGATTGGCTTTATCCTTTTTGTAGATTCTTACATCGTTTGAGCTTATGTTTATTATGGGGCCATTTTGGCCAATATATAAAGGATGGTCTTTGAGTACTAAATAGGCCGTCATTATTTTAGTAACGCTTGCTATAGGCATTGGCTGTTGGTTTGAAGTTTTAGATAATATGCCATAGTGATAAATTAGAATATTGCCTTCACTATTGTATGGCCAATTGATTTTTAATTTGCCAGCTACTTTATAAGTTACAGGGATAGTTAGAGTGACTTTATTTTTAGTGCTCAGGTTTAGCATCTTGTATGCACTATAAATTAAAGCTATGCATATAACCAATACAAGAAGCCAGCCTATTCTAAGTTTTCGTTTTTTTGTTATCACAAAACCTCCTACACTTTGAGTTAACCTTTGACTTTTTATATTATTTTATCTTAATAGTATGATACTTTATCATTATTGGCATACAACCTCTTTAATATTCTTTGATAAGTATATGTGTATTTAAGTTGAAAAGAAGTTAATTTTTTGTGTAAAAAATGTTAATTGCCTGTATAATGTTCCCCTGAATCAATACAGAATTTTTGGAATTTTTATTCCTTCCAAAAATTCTGTTAATGATTTAAAATGTATTTGGTTTTATTTTAAAAACTTAAAATTTAAAAATTACGCTTAAATGAGTTTTAAGAGAAAAAGCTATAAAATATCCATAAGTGTCTACATGGTTGGTATAGAAGTGGCTGAATAAATGAGGAATAAGAAAGTTAAAAAAATAGACTTGACAAAGAGGTACAGGTTATTTAAAGTTTAGTTAAAAGTATTTGATGTTTTAGATAAAATCAAAAAAATCTTGAATAGTATTTGGAGGTTAAGATGTACGATTTTAAATCTTTAATTTTTCAGAAAGGAGAGATTCCAAAAGAGTTTATATTAGACAAAATTATTTTGCACCAATACCTGGTAAATGGAGAGATAATAGAATGGCATGGTCAATTTCAAAAAGTTTTATCTCCAATAAATATAATGGATAACAAAGAAAATAGTATAATGCCAATGGAAATAGGAGAGTATCCACTTCAAAATGAAGAAATTGCCTTAGAAGCATTGAAAGCTGCTATGGAAGCATATTCTAATGGAAGGGGAGAATGGCCTAGTATGACTACAGAAGAGAGGGTTTTGCATGTAAAAAAATTTATTGACAAAATGAATGAGCAAAAAGATAATGTAGTAATTTCTTTAATGTGGGAAATTGGAAAATCATACGATGATTCGGTTAAAGAATTTGATAGAACTATTAAATATATAATTGATACGATAAATGAAGTAATTGAATTAGATAGAAATTCGTCAAAATTTTCTATAGTTGATAATTATATAGCTCAAATAAGAAGATCGCCTTTGGGTGTAGTTTTATCAATGGGGCCTTATAATTATCCACTCAATGAAACTTTTACTACCTTAATACCAGCAATTATTATGGGTAATACAACAATAGTAAAACCTCCAAGATATGGGGTTTTATTATATAAGTACTTACTAAAAGCGTTTCAAGAATCTTTTCCACCAGGAGTAGTTAACATAATATTTGGTAGGGGTTCAGATATTATTCCTCCAATTATGAGAACTGGTAATGTTAATGTTTTGGCTTTTGTGGGGTCAAGTAGATCAGCAGACCTTATACGACAGCAACATCCTATACCACATCGTCTAAGATGCGTTTTAGGCATGGATGCAAAAAATCCAGCAATTATCTTAAAAGATGCTGATTTAGATTTAACAATTAATGAATGCATTGAAGGTACCCTTTCTTTCAACGGACAAAGATGCACTGCTATTAAAATGATCTTTGTTCATGATTCAATTAAAAATAAATTTTTAGAAAAATTTGCTACAGCTGTTGATAATATAAAAATAGGAATGTCATGGATAAAAGGTATTAAGATTACTCCTATTCCAGATGAAAATCGATTAAAATATTTTTTAGAAATCATTGAAGACGCTAAAAATAATGGTGCTAGAATCATTAATAATAATGGAGGTTTAAATGCTTATAACTTTTTTTACCCAACTATTTTATATCCAGTAAATAAAGATATGCGTATTTGGACAGAAGAACAGTTTGGTCCAATAATACCGATAACTTCTTTTAATAATTTAGAAGAACCTATATTATATATTACTAATTCGAATTATGGTCAACAAGCAAGCATATTTGGATATAATACGGAAGATATAGCATATATAATTGATGCTCTATCAAATCAAGTTTCTCGCATTAATATTAACTCTCAGTGCCAAAGAGGACCTGATGTTTTTCCTTTTACAGGAAGAAAGGATTCTGCAGAAGGAACTCTATCTGTCTTCGATGCACTTAGAGCATTTTCAATTAGAACAATGGTTGCTGCAAAATCTTGTGATAGTAATAAAAATATTATAAGGAATATTGTAAAAAATAGAGAATCTAAATTTTTATCAACAGAATTTATATTGTAGCTAAGGTAATATATGAAAAAATTTTTATACTGTTATTGTTATGGTAGAGCTTACAGGTAAGTAAGCTCTATCTCATCTGTCAAGTCAAATTTTTTAATTTTCTTATTCC
>NZ_JBMFGQ010000070.1:0-3925 GCF_049977265.1 Desulfurella sp.
TAAAAAATTTTACTTGACAAAAAGATTTGTGTATATTTAAAACGGATAGTATATAAAAAGATGTTTAACTATTTATTAGTTATTTATCGTAAATTAAACATAGTAGCATCGCGAAATAAAAAACAGTTTTTCCAAATATTTATCATATTGGTAGTTGTGTTAGTTTTTTTTGCATATCTTTTTAGCCATTATGAAAAGATTTCACTTTTTAAATCATTATATTGGGCTTTAACGACTGCCTCTACTGTAGGATATGGCGATATCGTGCCCAAAAATAATATTGGCAGAATAATCGCTATGGGATTAATGGTGTTTGGCGTTAGTATAATTGGAGTGTTTCTTGCTGGTCTATCTTCTATTGTTTTAGATTTTAAATTGGGGAGGTTTTTTGGCACAATGGAAAGTCATTTTGTAAAAAATCATGTCGTAATTTTAGGATTTAATGATTATATAAAAAATTCTCTTGAAGAAATTCTTAAAGAAAATGATAAAAATGTTGTTTTAATGGCTGATATTGACAATAATCCTCTAAATAAAGACAAGTTATTGTTTATAAAAGGGGATATAACTAATGAAAAAGATATTAATAAAGCAAAACTTAATAATGCACAATTGTGTATTATTGCAGATAAAGACGATTCTAAAACTCTTATTTCAGCTACGACTGTAAGAAGTCTTTATAGTAAATTGTACATAATAGCTTTGGTATCAAAAAAAGAATTAGCAAAGGTATTAGTAAATTTTGGAATCAACGAAGTATTTGCATCAGGGACATTTTCTAGTAAACTACTTGTTAAATCTGTTTATATAACTGGAGTTTCTAAATTTTTTACTCAATTGTTAGATGAAGATTTTAAAGAAACGCTTGTAGAGAAAATAACACCAACAAGTTTAGCGAATCTAACTTTTAATGAAGCCTTATATAAATTAAGAAATGAAACAAATGAACTTTTAGTAGGAGTCAAACGAGATGGAGAAATTATCATTAATCCAATTGAAAAAGATTTTAGATTGGATATAAAAGATAGACTCCTACTAATAGGAAAATAAAACACTCGCTAAACCACCACATGTTTAAAAATTCTTGACTATTAAAAAGTCGCACCTGTTTGCTTATTTCTTTCATTTTCAATTTCTTCTACTGCTTCATCTAAAGCTGGCGTTTTATATACTGCCTTAACTGCAAATAAATAAACAATAAAATCTATCACAATCATTAAAAGTGTATCTAAAGGAAATGGTATTACAGTATCAATTCCAAATGCCCCAAAAAAAGATACAAAAGCATTTACAAAAATAAAACCAAAAAACCAGTAAGAACTGTTGAAAATTTTTTTATGTTCATCTGACACTTTAGAAGCTGTAAGACCAGTAAAAAATAGCCAGGTAATCGCCATAATAACAAGGCTTACAATATATATTGTAGTTTTATTGCTTAAAGATTCTCTAAAAATAGGGCTAAAAACAAAAATATAGTTAATGATAAGTATTGTAGCTGTTATGACAAATTCTATAACCCCAACGGTATAGGAAAAAGTTTTGGAAAGTTCAAGTGTCTTTGGAGCGTAAAATAGATAGAACAAGGGTACTCCAAGTAAAACAAAGTATATAACCATTGTTAGTGTTTCTGTTCCAGACCAATACATTATTAAAGCTCCAGCAATAAATGCAATGGGTGCAATAACAGAAGACATAGGCAATCTAAATGGTCTATAAAGATTAGGTGCATGTTTTCTAAAACTAATCAGCATCAATGGCCCCAATATGTATGTCAATATAGCAGCACTTGATATAAAACCTACTAATAAATACCAGGAAGGAAATGGCAGAAAGAAAACTAATGACATTAATGTAGTGGTTATCAAAGAAACATATGGTATTCTTGTTTTTTCATGAATTTTTAAAAATGAAGGTGAATAATAACCATCGGCAGAAATGCCATACATAGTCCTTGCACTTGAACCCACAAATATCCACCCTGTTCCAGCTGGAGCTAAAAATGAGCTGATTAATATAAAATAAGCAATGGCAGCAAACAACGCTATACCTGCATTTTTTAACTCTATAAAGTAAGGTGCAGAACCTAAAGAAGTATGTGTCAATGTTGACCATGTAATACCTGCCGGCCATTTTATAGCTCCAATAAAAGCTACTTCTAACATTGTATACAAAATTATGCCTACTATGATCGAAAATATTGTAACAATTGGTATATCTCTTTGAGGATGTTTGGCTTCACCACCAAAATTAAGTGCCTGTCTAAATCCTAAATAAGAAAACACTATACCACAGCTTGGGATCGCATAAAGTATTTTTTCTAAACCTAATGGAGCAAAACCTCCATAAGAAGTAAAGTTAGCTTTATTTAAAATAAAAAGTAGTGCTACAAAAGTAATAACAGGTATAATAAATTTTAACCAGGTCATGACAGTATTAAACTTGGCAAAAAATTTAATACCAAACCAGTTTATTAAAAAGAAAGCAAACATAAGAATAATACCATATATAATTCCAAGCGGTGTAAGCATTACTGCAGTGCCTACAGTATGAACAATACCATGAATATAAGTTGAAGCGTATGTTAAGATTGCTTCTGCTTCAACTACTGGAACGGTAAGGGTGTATAATAAATACGCCCAGCCCATAATATATCCAATGTACCCTCCATATGCATAATGTGGGTATCTAACCAAACCACCACTTTTGGGTAAGGCAGCAGAAATTTCTGCAAACGTTAGGGCTATAAATAAAACAATAATACCACCTATAATCCATGATACAATTGAAGCAGGCCCAGCAGTGCTTGCTGCAGCAACACCTCCAAGAAGCCAACCAGATCCAATTATTCCACCTAAAGATAGGAAGAATAAATCTTGCAGGGTTAATGCTTTTTTAAGTTTTTTATCAGATGCTTCTGCAATTTTTTCTACTTTTTTCTCTAATAAATTTAACATAATACCCTCCATTTTACGTATATTATTTAATTTAAATATTAAAAATCAGTTAGAATATAATTAATTATATGACATAATTAAAAAGTTAATATCAATATTCGACAAAAGATTTGAAATTAGTAAAAATAAATTCCCAATAACTACATTTAAGCCAAATTATCCAAGAATTTTTCTAAAAGAAGTATAAAGCAATAGATTATACAAAAGATAATCAAAAATAATCATGACTAAAAATATCAAAAAAGAATAAAAAGAAATTCTAATCAAACTTTCTCTATAAATTAAAACTACGCTCTCAATGATATTAGATAAGATTGATATTATAAGAAAAATTGAACTGCTTAGTACAAGAAAATTAAACACAAACAATTTACTTAATGACTTATTTACTTTTTTAACTAAATCATAATTGTCTTCAAAATCTTGATTGTCTAATATTCTACATTTATTATTTATATAATAAGTTTCTAAATTATAAAGCGAGTGCGATGAAGTATTAACTACAAATAAAATAATAAGCATTATTCCCTTTAAACCAACTATAGATTCATCGTTTTTAGCTGGCATTTTAAGATATATTGCTAAAAAAAGAAATAATAATCCTAAAAAATCTATTGATAGTATAAACACTTTAGCAAGCTTTAAATACTTCATATACTGCCTCGCGTAAACGCGATGTTTATCTAATAATACCAATTACCTCTAGCTTTAATATGTATATATAAATTTTACCCGATGTCAAGCGATAATGCTTTAACTTAACCTGAGTTCGATATAACTGTGGAACAATTTTTGCTTGCTAACAATAAAAACCCCAGGAGGTATTTATGTTAGCAAGCACAGATATCTTCTAACAAAAAACAAAGAATCATAGATAAATATCAGAGACTCTTAAAATAAAACTAAAATTGATAACAAATTAACACTTACAATGTAAATCTAAACTTTTAAAAAGGCTGTTAGAAATTTAA
>NZ_JBMFGQ010000071.1:0-3767 GCF_049977265.1 Desulfurella sp.
TTGCTAACAGCATTGGCAAAACAGATGAATTTGATTATTTGATAAGGTTTAGGTAGTCTTATATAGTCTTTTATATTTGATTGTTTCTATTAAAAATGTAGAAAGCCCAATGCCCACCACTACCGCGATTACCAGGAAAAAGCCAATATTTAGATTATGCAAATTGTGAACTTTAATTGGTGTTACTATATTAAATGACAATAATTTTGGGTCACTCAAACCCAGAATGCCCGATAATGCAAACATAAAACCGCCAAGGATAAGTGTTCTTGCGGCAGTTAGCTTAGCTATATGTTGACTTACATTTTCTGGAAGACTCAATCTTTTTCCCATAATACCAAAAAAAGCACCTGCTAAAATTTGAACTGTAGTTGTTCCAAGCCCAAATACAAAACCAGGTAACCAGGCAACATAAGCGTTTGGCATAGAAGGAGCAAGTACTGTATATAAAATTAAAGCAAATGCGCCAAAACCCCATCCGGCAATAAAGCCGTGAACTATAGCCATTTTGTAGGTGGTTTTTTTGTGTTTTTCGTCAATATATTTACCAGATAATGCTTCCTGATGGTGTGTTTTATCTATTTTATCAAAGTGTATATGGAATACATTATTAAATCTAAAAACATACAAACCGCCAAACACCATTGCACTTCCAACAATCACATACACTATATAATCAATGTATGGTTTTGACATAAAACTTATTAAAGAAAAATAAGCAAGTTCACTTGCAAGCGCGCGTTGCACACTAAATGCTAAAGAAAAAGCTAAACCAATTAAAAAACCTTTTTTGGCAGAGTAACTACCTATTGAATAGCTAAAAGTAATTGGCCAAGTATGCTCATCAGGTGTAATACCATGAACAATACCCAATAAATAAGCCAAAACCAGTGTCATCAACACACTTGCTTGAGCATGAACATTAAATAAATCCATAAGCACCCCCTTTTTGCAAATTATAAATATAATACCTACTAATTATATTGTCAAATTTGATAAAATTTTTATATAATTTTATCTTGAAATTTTATAGACAAAAGCAATATTTGAACTTTCATTTTTATTATTGAATGCATGAATTTTTACCGTGTAAAAATAGGTATCTAAAGCATTATTTTTTTCTGGCAATATCACTTGGGTTAAGACTATTGTAGCATAAACTTTGTAAGATCCAAGTTGCATAATAATATCTGGATTTGCATTCGAACAGTTCCAGTTACTCCAGGCAATGCTAGGTTTTTCTAATTTTATAGTCATACATGTTGGATTAGGAATTGTATAATAATCTGGTGGCAAATCAGGCGTTGAAGAATCAAATTTAAGCATGGATATAACAATATTGCTAGCACCTTTTGCCGCATCCTGAGCAGTCTTATACTCTGAACTCATACCAGAAATTTTTGTGCTTCCTAAAATTAGCCAAAGCATTAAACCAACTAAAATTAATGCAAGTGCACTTATGAATATGACGATAATCAAAGCAATGCCGTTTTGGTTTTTTCTCATTGATTTTGACCTATATTCATTGGTTTTATAGTCATTTTTATAACTTTCCACTCGTAATGCGAATCAATGCCAGATGGTTTAAAATTATACAGTGTCCCTACATCGCCATCACCAACAGGTATATTATTTGTGCTAATTATACTGTTTGAATATTTACTTGATTGTTTTAATATAAAAACTTTTATTAACTGTGTCTGACTATTTATTGTATTTGGAGTTAAATTGCTTGTTGAGCTATACCAATTATTACCTATTTTACTTTCTACAAAAAAAGCTTTTACACAGTCTAAAAGTGGCATTAGCGTATTTGATCCGTTGTTCTGGCTTATCACAGAACGATAAAGTTCATAGGTATTCGGATCACAAAAACTTGGTATATTATCTTGACTTAAAAAATAATCTACCCTGTTAAATGGCATACGAGGCTGCACAGTGGAGTCAATACCATAGATTAAATAAATTTGAGATTGATTTAAGTTTAAATTATTTATAGAATTTGCAAAATCAGAAAAATTGAAATAAAAATTGCCATTTGGATTTTCTAACAATGTTTTGTTTGAATCCATAACTATACAATAGTCGTTATCATTAGAAGAAAAATTACTTAATGAATTATCTGGGTTGTAATCAATATCCCAATTGTTTGTATTTGTATTGTAATAAGCAATAGCCCATTTTTGTGAAGCACTATTTATATCAGCAATTGAAGATCTTATCACTAAATAAGAAGAGTTTGGTTGCGTTTGTGAATTTTGTCCGATGTTATACGCGCTAGCTGGTAAAGTATTATAATTGTAGGCACTTGCTGTAGAATTTGTTGCTTCATGAAAATTTAGCGGAGTTTCTATAGGACCAGATAAAGGCAAACCATAACCAGACATAGAAATATCATATTGCAATAGAGAAGTACCAGACAACGTGGAAATTTGAGTGCTGCTTATACTGGATTGGAATAAAGAACCTTTCATAATTTTAATATATGTAAAATAGCCAATTGCTAAAACTATCATTGTGATAAATAAAGCAACTAAAATCTCTATTAATGTAAATCCTTTTTTCATAAATGCACCGCTGTTGTTTGAGTATGGTAATAAGTCTGACCTTTATAAACCCAGCTTACTGTTACGGTATATAAAATAACTTCATTTTGAGGTTCTATTGATGGTGATACACTTACAGTGTAGTTTTGAGAAAAATTATTAATTGGTACAGTCACAGTTTTAGTAAATGGTGTTGTTATAGGATTATTATTAGCATTATTTAAAATTTCATCCACTTGAGATTGAGCAACCCTTAGTGCCTGGTTTCTCAGTGCATTTTGCATATTTAAATTTATTGATAAATCCAAGCTATACAAAAGCCCTAAAATTACAATAAGCAAAATAAATAAAGCTACTATTGCTTCTATTATAGTAAATGCTTTATTCTTTACAGTTGCCATTAATCCACCTGCCAGTGCTTATTTTTGCAAATTCAATTTTAAAACAATTTGGGTTTGCATTATTTTGTTCATTAACAAAACAATTTACACTACCTTTAGCTATACCAAATGCATTTAGAGTAATTAGCGTTGTATTGTCAGAACACGATATAGGATACTTAAAATTATCTTGCACTATAAGCACTGGATTTGTTTGATTCGTTAGAGCTTTTATCTGATTTTGAGTTATATTTATATTTATAGGTATTTGATGTGCTACACCGTAAAATTTTGCATAATTGATGTCTGCATAAAGCTTGTTAATTTGTTTTTGTATATTATAGTCTTTTATATAGCGATCAAAATTTGGTATTGCTATAGCCAAAACGATAGCAAGGATTGCTATAACCAGCACTACTTCAAGGAGAGTAAATGCTCTGTTTACTCTTTTTTCCATTGTATAATAATCCCTGCTTGACCACTAAAAGGCGCAACAAATGTTGTTGATGTTTCTGGCGATACACCTTGTTGCCATGCAGTTGTAGGGTTGTTTTTTGTAAATGTAGTATTTGGATTTATTTGTGTTACAGCTCCTGTAGAAGTTTGCAAAAGCAAGGTACCATTTACATTATTTACAACATAACCAGAACAAGAATTATCCAAAGCAGCAGCACCTGTTGCACAGTTTAAACCCCATATGCGTGTCCTGCCACCAAAACCGCATAAGTTGCTTGTGGGCTCTGTAGTAGTAAAAAATACAACATTTTGGCCCGTAACAGTTGGATCTGATATATCCCGCTCTTTTAAATAGCCATTAGTCTCAGAGTTATCAAGACTTATC
>NZ_JBMFGQ010000072.1:0-3763 GCF_049977265.1 Desulfurella sp.
TTATTATTTTATAGTTTTTCTTAGAAATAAACAAATTGCAAAATAGCTCTTTTTATATTAGTATAAGGGTTATCATGAAAGTTGCGCTTGTACACGATTGGCTGCCTATTTTGGGTGGCGCAGAAAAAGTTTTAGAAAGCATATATGAGCTTTACCCATCTGATATTTATACATTATTAAAAAATGATGATGCACTAAAAGGTTCTGTTTTTGAAAGCGCTAAAATATACACATCATTTATTCAAAATTTACCCTTTTCCAAAACTAAATATAGGAGCTATCTACCATTTTTTCCATTTGCTATTGAGCAATTTGATTTATCAGCATATGATCTCATTATTTCTTCAAGCTATGCCGTTGCAAAAGGTGTTAATGTAAACCCAGATCAAATACACATTTGTTATTGTCACTCGCCCATGCGCTATGCATGGGATATGTATTTTGAATATCTAAAAGATGCACACCTGGAAAAAGGTCTTAAAGCTTTGTTTGCCAAAATTGTTTTGCACTACATTAGAATATGGGATTATGCAAGCGCTCAAAGAGTAGATTACTTTGTTGCAAATTCTTTTAATGTAGCTAAAAGAATAAAAAAATATTACGGCAAACAAAGCACAGTCATTTATCCACCTGTGGATGTAGAAAAATTTGAACTGTGCGAGCAAAAAGAAGATTTTTATTTAACTGCATCCCGTCTTGTGCCATATAAAAAAATAGACTTAATTGTCGAAGCTTTTTCAAATATGCCAGAAAAGAAGCTAATTGTTTGCGGAGATGGGCCACAGCTTGAGCTTATAAAGAAAAAAGCAACAAATAATATTGAGATTATTGGATATGCAAAATTTGACACACTAAAGCATTATATGCAAAAAGCTAAAGCTTTTGTTTTTGCAGCAAAAGAAGACTTTGGAATTGTGCCAGTTGAGGCTATGAGTTGCGGTACTCCAGTTATTGCATACAAAAATGGTGGAGTTCTTGAAACGGTTGTAGATAATGTTACAGGTATGTTTTTTGAAGAACAAAGTGTAAGTAGCATTATAAAAGCTATAGTGGCTTTTGAAAGTAAAAAAGACAACTTTGATCCCACAATAATTAGAAAGCATGCTCTAAATTTTAGTAAAGAGCGTTTTAAAGAACAATTTAGTGCTTTTGTAGAAGAAAAATACAATGCAAAAAACTAGTATATTTAAAAAGTTACTGTATGCAATTATTTTGATTATTGGAGATTTTGCTGCTTTTAGTTTATCTTTTGCATTAGCTTTTTATACAAGAAAATATATTGGATATATATTTTTGCTTCCAAAATTTATTGTATACGGCTATTTATCAAAGCTTTTCTGGTTGCCTTTGGTATATTTTTTCTTTTTTTCAATAGAAGGCCTATATACAAAAAAAGTGCATTTCTGGTATGAGCTAAAAATACTGTTTAAAGCTATATTTATAGCTTTTATTGTATGTCTATCAATCGTTAGTATTGGTAAGCTTACAGATTCTGTTTCAAGACTATTTTTATTTTTTTTGCTTTTTTATAGTTTAATTGTTTTTCCAATATTCAGGGTAGCGCTAAAAAATTTACTATTTTATCTTGGTATTTCAAGAGAAAAAGTGTTGCTTATTGGTATTAGCCCAACAAGTGTAAAGTTTGCCCAAAGTTTTAATAACAACAAATATTTATGTTTAGATATTGTAGGTTTTGTAAATAAAACAAAAGAGCATATTAATGGATTTAAAACAATTAGTCCACTTACACATGCAAAAAAAATAACAAAAGCGCTTGGTGTTGACATAATAATAATAGACGAAAATGCTTTAAGCGAAGAAGAAGTATCTAAATTGTTCAAAGAATTGCAGGCTTTGGTTAAACGTATTATTTTAATACCAAAAATGAGCTTTATTTTTCTTTTAAATAGCCAGGTAAACTATCTTTTTGTAGAAAAAATTTTTGTTTTAAGTGTAAATAACAATTTAAAATCGTTTCTAAATAGATTTTTGAAAAGAATTTTTGATTTATGCATAAGTATAATTTTATTGCCGTTTTTAATTATAATCATACTTATCATTTCTGTAGCAATAAGACTTGATTCAAAAGGGAGCGTTTTTTATGTAAGCAAAAGACTCGGTCAAAATGGCAAATTATTTAATTTTTTAAAATTTCGTACTATGTATAAAGATAATGACCGCTTATTAAAAGAGTATTTGTCCAAAAACAAAGAAGCGCGCTTAGAGTGGGAAAAATATCAAAAACTAAAAAATTTTGATCCAAGAGTTACACGAATTGGACGTTTTTTGAGGAAAACTTCACTTGATGAGTTGCCACAGATTATAAATGTATTGTTTGGACAGATGAGCTTGGTTGGGCCAAGACCTTATTTACCGCAAGAGTTAGAAAAAATTGGAGATTCAATTAATACAATATTATTAGCTAAACCGGGTATCACAGGGCTCTGGCAGGTTTCGGGCAGAAATGAGCTTGACTTTCAAACACGCGTTGATCTTGATTGTTTTTATGTTACAAACTGGTCTTTGTGGTTTGATATAGTAATTCTTTTAAAAACAATTTATGCAGTACTAAAGCAAAAAGGAGCATACTAATGAATATTGATACTAAAAAACTGTCTTTTCAGTTGCTTTATATTAGCAGTTTAATGTTTGCTGTTTTTGTTGCTACATCTATTGCTGCGGATAGTTTGGCTATTAGTATTGGTCTAATCGGTTTAATAATGTTAATTTTAACCAAACAGTTTAGATTTGAAAGAAATGATTTACCTCCTGCTTTATTTTCTATTACTTATTTTTGGTCAAGTGTTTTTTCTATAAATCCAATACATAGCCTTTCTAGCTTTCACTATATATGGCATTTTGCTCCATACTGGATTGTTTCGCGAATAAAAAACAATTATAAAACCATTATTAATGTATTAGCAATATTCATTATTATAAGTTCAATTGGCGTGTATTTTAATGCTTTTTTTTGTATCAAACCTGCAAATATTTTTAGTGTTGCCTGGTCAAGTTTGCATTTTAGCCTACCAAACAAAGCATGTGCTCCCGAAGGGTTTAGTGGTTTTCCTTCATATATTGGTGCAATAATGCTTGTTTCTACATTTTTTTTTGGGGCTCTTGGGTTTTATAATAAGAAAAAGCTTTATTTGTTGGCTTCACTTTGTGCTTTGATTGCTACAATTTTAACTCAGGAACGCCAGGATTGGCTGGGGCTTTTGGTTGGTATTATAAGTATTGCCTTTTTTGTAAAAAATAGAAAAATTTGGCTGATTTACCTTGCAGGTATCGTTTTGGTTGTTGGTTTGGCACAAACGGGTTTTGTGAAAAACAGACTACACTATACACTGCATTTTACAAAAGATCCAGATATTGTAATTCGCTTTGCAATGATTAAAGCATCTTTTGATATATTTAATAAATCAAGTCTGACAAGAAAACTTACTGGTTATGGGCCTAGCTTTGCAAGCAAAATTGTCCACGATGATACAGTTAAAATTTATAAACAATTAGCCAATAAGTATCATATAAACCCAAACGCTAATATTGCTACAGTAATTGACAATTATTATGTAAATATTTTGATGAGTGCAGGCCTAATAGGGCTTATTTTAATTTTAAGTGCGTTTTTTATGCTTCTAAGAAATAATATAAAAGCCATAAAATACTCTAGTGGCGAGCAAAAAGCCATTTTAATTGGTATGAGTTTGGGTTTAATAGCATTTTATGTAGCAAGTGGGTTTGATAATCTGTTAGGTAGCGC
>NZ_JBMFGQ010000073.1:0-3456 GCF_049977265.1 Desulfurella sp.
GCTTTCCTGGCCAAATGCCCCACTTAAAATTGGCAGAGTATCTTACAATATTGCTTTTGCAAATAAGTTTTACACGCATAGTGAGCCGTTTTGCCTGGGCGCTCAGTTAAGCGTTTTAAAAGCAAAAAAGCCAAACAGAAATCACTACAGGTTTTTGATTGTAAATGGCTTTGGCGGTAATCTGGGCGATAGTCTTGTTGGCATAAATGCATTTGATCATGTAGCAAAAGTTTTAAAAAATGAAATTGGCAGTTTTAGCGTTGATATCCTGCTTGGTATAGATGCAAACCCATACAATGCCTATATACTATCAAGTAAACCCTACATTGAAAATATATACTTTGCTGGTTTGTCTTTAGTTGATTTAGGCGCATATGATGCATATTTTGACACAACTGGCCTTATAAATTTGCCAAACTACAATACTTCCAATAGATTCGACTGGTATTTGTGGTGGTTTGGGCTCGATCCAGATAGTATAGATAAAAGCAAAAAACGAAACAGTACTACAATACACTATCTTGCAAATTTGTCTGTGCAGGAGCTTTTAAAAGATATAAAAGGTAAAAAAATCCTTTTTGTGCATAAAGCATCTGTGCCTTTGAGGACTTTCCCAAAGCACATTGCAGCGCCTTTTGCAAGAAACTTTTTAGCCATTGCAAAGGATTGTACTTTAATAGTTGATAGCACGTTAGACATAAAACACCCAAGGCTTTTGGATTTAGAAGGCAAAATTGATAACCCCGAAAAATTCAAAGCTTTATGTGCCCAAGTAGACGGCATTATTAGTATTGATAGTTTTGGCCTGCACCTTGCTGATGCCTGCGACAAGCCCTGCGTGGCACTATTATCTTCTATCGGTGCTTCGTGTTTCACAAACTATCCTACGGTGGATTTTGTAGAATTAGACAATGCAAAAAATCTGCCTGCCTACGGTAAAGTTAAGGTTTCAGATGAAGAGTACAAAGAAATAGAGGCAACCTATGAAAAATCGTGGCGCACTCTAAGCACAAAAACTGTCTATGAAAAACTGTACAAAAAGTTTAGTGAAGTTTCGCCAAGCAAACCACGCATTGAAATAACAGGTGATTTAAAACTGCCATCCTTTTGCAATGTGGCTGATACGATAGGCTTTATCAGGGAAAAGCCAAACAACTTATACTCAAAGGTAACTCAAAATTTTTTAAATTCTATTTCACTCCTTTTAAAGCAAGGCAGTATTTTTGTAGGAGCTATGCTTGATACAAAAGTCTATATAACAGCATCCAAAGTATGCGCATTTTTTGGCAAAGTCATAGCTTTTGAGCCAAGAAGGTTAAAATTTCAGGCATTGTGCGGCAGTTTTGCAATGAATGGCTGCAAAAATATCTACGCCTATGAGTCTGCATGCGCCCACCAGATAAACAAAATAAATGTTATTGATTTTGATCCTCAAAGTGAAAGCGACCCGCTTGCTATAGGCAATGTGGCGAGGCTTGTAAGTATTAATCTGCAGACAATAGATAGCCTAAACCTTGATTACTGCAATATGATTGCACTGTGTGCTCCATCGGATTTTGCAAATAGCATAAAAGGCGCAATGCTAACTATAAACACACACAAGCCATTTATTGCCTTTGGGCCTATAGCAAAGCAAAATATAGCTGTAGCGTGCAGTCTGGTAAAAGATTTGTATGATTTTTGGGCTTTGGAGATTGAACAAAACTCTCAACAATTTTTTGTTTTGGCCACGCCAAAAAGCAAAAACATAACGGTAAACGGCTTTTTAAAAATAAACTTAGACGGAGAAGAAAATGTACCAAACACCCAAAATTAGCGTTTCGTGGGGAGAAGTATTTGATAAAATTACAATATTGCAGATAAAGCTTGAGCGTATTAAAGACGAGCAGAAGTTAAAAAACATAAAGTTTGAGCTTGATGAGCTATTAAAAGCAACGGCAGTTTTGCAATTGCAAGAAAGCTTAACAAACGATATAAAAGAGTTAAAAAAAGTAAACGAGGAACTATGGGACATAGAGGATGCCATCAGGCAACTGGAGAAAAAAAAGCAGTTTGACAGCAGGTTTATTGAGCTTGCAAGAAGCGTTTATATAAAAAATGACCTGCGCTACAGCATAAAAAGACGTATAAATGATAGGTTAAACAGCACCATAAAAGAAGAAAAATCTTACACGGATTACAAATGAGTATAAAATTAAACCTTGGGTGCGGCGATAAAAAATTAGACGGCTTTGTCAATGTAGATTTTGTGGAAGCTGTTAACCCTGACGTTGTATGGGATTTAGAAAAAGTACCCTGGCCTTTTGAAGACTCAAGTGTAGATGAAATTTTGCTAAATCATGTTTTGGAACATTTAGGTCAGCAAACTAGCGTGTATCTTTCGATAATAAAAGAAATTTGGCGTATTTGTATCAATGGTGCTATTATTCATATACGCGTTCCCCACCCAAGACATGATAATTTTCTTACAGATCCAACGCATGTAAGGCCGATTACTGTGGAAGGCTTACAAATGTTTGATCAAGAGTTAAACAAACAGTGGATTGCAAACAAATGGGCAAATACACCGCTTGGGATTTATTTGGGTGTAAATTTCAAAATTTTATCCTACAATTATATACTGGATCCTATCTACATAGATAAGCTAAACAAAGGCGAGATAAAACAGCAAGACTTGCCTTTTTTGATGCGCGCAAACAACAATGTGTGTTCTCAAATAAACATTGAATGGCTTTGTGTAAAGTAAATTTATTGCATAATAGGCTAATCATCACCTGGTGTTTTGCAATAAAGCAGCGGTTAAATTATTAAATCGAATTTTTTTTATAAAAAAAACTTGACTTTGTGAATTTTTTTGTTACTATGTAAACAAGGGTGAGTAAATTATGGATGCGTATTAAAGTTGTTAGGTGGATTGTTATTAAGTTAATAATAGGAGGTGTAGGATTGGATGCACTCTTAAGGGTTTTGGTTGCAAAAGTAAAGTTATTTTCTAATTAAAAAATTTTTGAGGAGGTCCTTTTATGGCTTTTACGGATTATTTTAATCAGGTTCAAGATTTGTACATTGCCTATTATCAAAGGCCAGCTGATCCAGCAGGTCTAATTTATTGGTCTCAAATGGCAGCTGCTCAAGGAGGCTTAACACCACAGATTATAAATGCTTTTGCCAATTCTCCTGAAGCCCAAGCCAATTACGGCACAATCACAAGCGCAAATATCGCTACAGTTATAACAGATATTTATCAGGCTTTATTTAACAGAGCTCCGAATCCGCAAGGGCAAGGTTTGGCTTTTTATGAAAATGGTTTTAACAATGGCACATTTACACCAGGCACAATAGCATTAAACATCCTAAACGGTGCTCAAGGAAACGATGCCGTTACGCTAGAAAACAAACTCACAGCAGCCATGCAGTTTACACAGGCGATTGATCCCGCGCTAAACACAGGAAGCG
>NZ_JBMFGQ010000074.1:0-3339 GCF_049977265.1 Desulfurella sp.
AAAAAACTACCTTTATTAATCCAATAGATCACAAAACGCTTTAAAACAATTAAAACACTGTACAAAGTAAATTTAATTTTCCTCGTGATAATCATCATCTACATTTATATCCCATATAGCGCTTTTGTCTAATTTGCCACTTAAAATGCAATTAACCGCTTCTTTTGCTGTTAGCATTGAGTGGTCCTGGTTATTGTAGCGGTGCATACCGTTTCTGCCGATTAAAAAAAGATTTTCAAATTTGTTAAAGTAGTTTTTTACCAAATCAAATTTTTCGTAAGTTCCAAAATATGCTGGATAAGCTTTCTTTTGCCTTATAACTGTACCATCTATGAAATCAAATTTTTTGGCAATGCCGATTTTTTCAAGCTCGCCTAAACCAAGCTCAATAAGCTCCTTATTGCTTGCCTGCCACAATTTATCGCCTTCATTGCAAAAATACTCAAGTCCAAGCCAGACTGTATTAATATCTGCTATCATAAAAGGACTCCAATTATTAAAAAGCTGAATTCTACCCATTTTGACATTTGGTTCCTGGACATAAATCCAATTGTCTGGTATCCTGCAAGCACCTGCTTCTTTGCGGTAGTTTTTGCTTTGTATGGCTAATTTTTTATAAAGCAAGCCTATACTTATAAAGTCTCTGTACTGCAAATTTGTAGCTATATTAAACACATCTTCTTCAATTTCTGGTCTTATTCCTAAAGCTAAATCTTTTATAGGCATTGTTGAAACAAAATAATCCGATTTAACCGCATCCACCTCTGAGGTAGTTGTATCTAAAAAAGTTAAAGAATCTATCCTGTCTCCAATTTTTTCAAAATAAAGCGCCTTTGCGTTTAACTTGAGTTTTGCACCGCTATCTATGGCTTTTTGAATAGCCGTTTCCCATAACTGACCTGGTCCAAGTTTTGGATAATCAAACTCTTCTATCAAAGTAGTAGCAGATGCTGAATTTTTTAAAAATAAAGACTTAAACGCATGAAGTATTGCTTTTGATATATCAAGACTTTTTATCCTCTGTGAACCCCATTCTTTACTGATATTTTTGCAAGATACACCCCAGACTTTTTGAGTATAGTCTCTAAAAAAGGTTTCATACAACCCAACGCCGAACCTATTGATAAAAAAATCCTCTAAATTTTTCTCTGGCTTTATAGGATCAATTCGCGCTTTAATGTAGTCTTTTAAAAAGCTAATTCCCCTAAAAAATCCAATATTAAGTGCCGTATTGAAATTTAGTTTCAGCGGGTAATCATAAAATTTTTTCTCAAAGTAAATTCGAGACAATCTATCCCGCTTTAGCATACATTTATCTTTTATATAAGCTTCTTCAAGTGTACATGGCTCTAAAAGTTCCATCCACCATCTTTTTACCCACTCTGATTTTGAAAAAAACCTGTGACCGCCTATGTCAATGCGGTTTTGCTTGTAATTAATTGTTTTTGATATGCCGCCTACCTGAGAGTCTTGCTCTAAAATAAGCACTTTTTTATTATTTCTTGCAAGCTCTAATGCGCATGTTATACCAGCAGGTCCTGCTCCAATTATAACTACATCAAAAAATTCTGTCATATTTTTTCCATTTTGTATAAAGCAACAATTTTCTAGCACCAAAGTTAAATCCAAAAGAAAAAACTGCAGCTATCATTTTAGCCCAGAAAGGTCCAATAATAAGCCAAAAAAGGCCTGCATAAATTACCGCTTCATTTACCAAAAGTCCGCCAAATCCAATAATTGCAAAAATTCCAAATTCTATGTGGTATTTTTTTATCTTTCTATAGCTAAATACCCATTTTATAGATAATATATAGTTTACAAAAAGCCCTGCAATATAGCCAATAGAAGCAGAAATCAAATAATTATGCATTAATTTGCCAAGCACTAGATATACTGCCATATCAACAGCAAGACTTACCACGCTTGTTATAAGATACTTAATAAACTCAATTTCTAAGTGTTTTACAATCATACAAATATAGATTATCAAACCCGTCTTTTATTCCCGTATGCCAGATAGCTACAGGCTTATAAATCAGTTTTGTTTGACTTACAATAAAACCTAAATTTTTATCATCAAAACAAAGGTTTATGATATCTTTTTTATTTTTTTTTACAAGATTTAATCGTCTTTCAATTAAAAACGCGCTTTTTCTATTGAATAAATCACCAGAACACTGCTGTCTTGAATAAAAACACGGCCTATCAAACAAAATCCACACATATTTTAATTGCCCGTTAAAATATACAGAAGAATCCTCTGGAATGTATTTGTAAAACGGATTATTTGTAGTGTGAGTTTCAATGTACAAATCCCAGTTGCCCCTTTGGTCCCAAAGCAAAATAGATAAAACAAACAAACCAGAAATCAAAACATAACCTAAAGCCTTTAACCTTAAAATTAAAATAAACAATATTCCTATAATAAACAGCACAAAAGCTCTATTTAACATATATGGGTTTGCATTAAACTTTATAAAATAGTTGAAACTTTTAAAATTTATACCAATAAAGCTTACAATAAGTGCACCAACAAAGCTTGCGCAAAGTCCATAAAGGAGTTTTTTGTCAATCCTTATACCTTTTGCAAAAGCGTAAAACAAAACCATTGCCAAAGTAAAATAAACGCATCTTTCCATTACAAGTAAATTAAATTGAAAATCTATAGGGTAAAAACTAATCTCATAAAGCCATATAAATCTCTCACATAAAACTAAAATTGTCAAAGTAAAAAGCCAGGTAAAATTTTTTCTTTCAAATAGTCTTTTAATATTTTCATCAAAATCTATATTTGTTTTATAAAAGATTAAGATAGTTATGGCAAGCAAAAAAGCTTCAAAAAATGTAGTGTAATCATTTTCTATTTGATTTAGTAATATACTTACAAAAATAATTGCCAAAATTTTGCCAACATAATTTTTTGTCCACATTTTATAAGTCAAATAAGGCAAAAATGCCATATCAATTAACTGTAAAATCCAATTTACACGCCACAATTGCAGGCTCACAAAAAAAACATTCTTTATCATATCTCCAATTTGGGCTAAAGCAAAAAAAATTATGCAGGCAATAACTATACTTATAAACAAATCTTTTAACTTTTTGTTTTCTACATAAAATATGCCAGCTACAGCTATAAAAAAATTAACAATAAGGCGAAACCAGTTGCCGTTTCTCCACTTGCTTAAAATACAAAATGGATTGTGAATATTTACCAAATGCCACCATGCATTATCGTATGTCAGAAAAAGCTTATTAAAAGGGTGAATGCCTAAATATGCGCCTATTACAATAAAAATTATGCCTAAAACCAAAGCAATGTAACCAGATTTGTATTGC
>NZ_JBMFGQ010000075.1:0-3301 GCF_049977265.1 Desulfurella sp.
GTTTTAGCCCCCAATTATGGGATTTAAAGAAAAAACAATAAAAAACAATACTTATTTCAAGAAAGATTTTTACTAAAAAAATTTGGAATTTTTTGCTTGAAAAATTAAATATTTAATACTATCACAAAACAAAAACTTTTCATTTTTATTGTAAATTTTCTGTAAAAAATTTTAATGGTATCAATAATGTAATGTGAATTACAATTAAATTTTTTTGTTATTTATTTAATTTTTACTTATATGTCCAGCACGCTACAGATTACAATTAACATTTTTTACACAAATTGTCTATATTTTTTTCATAAAATTGAGCATATACTAAAATAATTTAAAATAGGAGGTAAAAGTTATGAAAATGAATTATAAAAATGTAAAAATTGAACTTGAAAAAAAGAATGTGTTTTTAGTTGAATTATTTAAAAGGAGGGAGGAGCTATGAATTACTTTAAAACATTTATGCTGATGTTTGCGCTTACTGTATTGCTTATGCTGGTAGGTGATGCTATTGGTGGCAGTCAAGGTCTGATTATAGCTTTAATTTTTGCAGGGATCATGAATTTTATAACTTATTGGTTTTCTGACAAAATTGTTTTGAAAGCTTATCATGCAATAGAAGCTAATCAACATCAATACCCTCAGCTTTACTCGATTGTAAACAATTTGGCACAAAATGCAAACTTGCCAATGCCAAAGATTTATGTGGTTAATAGCAATACACCAAATGCTTTTGCAACAGGTAGAAACCCAAAAAATGCAGCAATATGCGTTACAACTGGAATATTAAATTTATTAAATACTAGTGAATTATCTGGTGTTTTAGGTCATGAGCTAACTCACGTTAAAAATAGAGATATCTTGACTGCTACATTAGCTGCTACAATAGCTGGAGCAATAAGTTATTTAGCATGGATGGCTCAATGGTCAGCTATATTTGGAGGCATGGGAAATAATAGAAGAAATAACAATATGTTTGGTTTGCTTTTTGTAGCTATCCTAACGCCTATAATAGCTACAATTATTCAACTTGCCATATCAAGACAAAGGGAATACGCAGCCGATAAGGGCGGGGCAATTTTATCTGGAAATCCTATGTATTTAGCCAGCGCTTTAAAGAAGTTAGAATCAGCAAATAAACTTTCACCAATGCCAAACACACATTTTTCTCAGACAACTGCTCATATGTTTATAGTAAATCCATTTAAAGGAGAAACATTTAAAAGTTTATTTAGTACACATCCACCAATTGAAAAAAGAATTGAGCGTCTAGAGAATATGAAAATTGAAATAGATTAAATAAATTTTTGGGGACGATTTATGTTTAAATCTCATAAAAAACACTACTTTTTTTTGGTTTTTGTTATAGGTATAATAGTGGTAGCTATTTTAGGTTTATTTAAGGCATTAACGCTTACAAATAAACCTCGTTTATTGCTTAATATACCAAAATCTTATCATGCAGTTGGTAATTTAAACATAAAATGGCCTTATGGAACAGAAGGCGCTATAATGATCGATCGTTATGGAATTATTTCACAAACACCACACCAACACCCTATTCCTATTGCTAGTGTAGCTAAAATAATGACAGCTTATTTGATTCTTAAAAATCATCCATTACATTTAGGTCAGAATGGACCAGATATAACCATTACAAAAAATGATGTTAAAATATACAAGAAAGATTTAAAAAATCAACAATCAGTTTTGAAAATAGCAGCAAATGAAAAACTCAGCGAGAAGCAGCTTTTGGAAGGTTTATTATTGCCTTCTGGCAACGATTGCGCAACTGTATTAGCAAAATGGGACGATGGAACCGTCAAAGCATTTGTAAATAAGATGAATAAAATGGCTAAACTTTTAAATATGAATCATACTCACTATGCAGATCCTGCTGGCGTAAGACTTTATACAGTTAGCACTGCAAATGATCAGTTAAAGCTTGCGCAAAAAGTTATGCAAATCAGAGAATTTAGATATCTGGTATCAAAACCACAGGCAACTTTACCTGTTGCTGGTACTGTTTACAATGTAGATTACGATTTGGGTAAAGATGGAATTTTTGGTATAAAAACAGGTTCTATGCCACAATCTGGTGGGGATTTTGTTTTTGCATCCAACCAGTATTTAAAATGGAAACATATTTTAATATTAGGTGCGCTACTTGGAGAATATGGAGAAAGACCATTAATGGATGCTCTTAAATCAACTATAAAAATAATAAATCAGGTAAAAAATAATATACATTTGTCTCAACTTTTTAAAAAAGACCAAAAAATAGGATATGTAAAGTTTGAATGGCTTAAGCCTATACCTTTAATAACCGGATCATCATTTTACACGATAACATGGCCTGGTATAAATTACAATATAAAATTTGAAAAAAATCCAATTATGTTACCTATAAAAAAGAGCTCAATTATTGGCTACATTGATGTATATAACAAATTTTTTACTAAAAAGATTCCAGTTAGAATTGCAGGTATGGTAAAAAAACCTACATTAATTGAAAGGTTAAAAAGCATTCTGAGAATCTAAAATTAGATAGCAATGTATTGGCCTGGTGTTTTATCTTCTGTTATATGTATTATTGTTGCTTTTGTAATGATGTTATTGTTTAAATAAAAAGTTAGGAGAAAATTATATGAGATACAGCAAGCAAAGAGGTGTATTTTCTAATATAAACATAACACCTTTGGTTGATGTTATGCTTGTTTTGCTAGTTATTTTTATGGTTACTACCCCAATTATTGTAAAAGGTATCAAAGTTAACTTACCAAGAACTCATTCTGGTAGTGCAAATATCTCAAAAAAAGATATAATAATAACAATAACAGAAAGAGACAGACTTTATATAGATAAACACTTATCAACTTATACAGAACTTAATTCATTTTTAAAGCAAAATAGTAAATCTTCTTTAGTTATTGAAGCTGATAAAACAGTACCATATGGTTTGGTTGCCAAAATAATAAATATTGCAAAAGCTGATAGTATCCAAAAGGTTGCTCTTGCAACTCGCAATAAACCGACATTAAAAAACAACAATTTATTTTAACACCTTACTTTTCAATTATCTGTATATCACTTTTATTGTAATTAAAATTCGCTTACAGCAAAATTTTTTGTACGATTTTGATGGTTTAAAAGATTATTGCAATATATTATTGTTTAAAATTTTGTAATTTAAAAAATTCAAATAATAATTAAATTATATCTTGACAATATTAAAAGTAATAATATTATAACATGCGTAAAGGAGGTATCCATGCATCTTAAAAAAACCCTGCTTTCTATATCCATT
>NZ_JBMFGQ010000076.1:0-3272 GCF_049977265.1 Desulfurella sp.
ACATTGAGTTTGATATAAACCATGCATTTGAGGTTATAAATGGCCCAAGCTAACAGGCAATTACTTGGCACAATGCTTTTATACGAAAATAAAATTACACAAGAACAACTTGATAGAGCATTGCAAAAGCAAAACCAGACAGGTGAATTGCTTGGTAAAATACTTGTAGAAGAACACATAATAACTGAAGATGAGCTTTTGGAGTTTTTGGCTAAAAAATATGGCTTAGAAACAATCGATCTTTCAAAAATTCAACCTCAAAAAGAGGCAATTAATTCAATACCAAGCGAAGTTGTAAGAAAACACCGCATCTTCCCATTTGCGATAGATAATAATATATTAAAAATAGCTTTGTTTAATGCTGAAAATGTTTTTTTAATAGACGAAATACGTTTTCTCACCGGCAAAAAAATATCCGTTTATCTTGCCAAAGAAAGTCAGATTAATGAGTATCTTGTAAGATATTACGGAACAACTAAAGAATTAGAAGTTTTGGTAAAAAATGTAACAGAAAATATAGAGAGTTCTATTGAACAAATAGAAAGCCTTGATTTTGACGAAACGGCAAATATTGACGATGCACCTATTATTAAGCTTGCAAACAGTATATTAGAATCTGCTGTCAAAGAAGGTGCTTCGGATATTCACTTAGAACCATACGAAAATACATTTAGAGTAAGGTTTAGAATTGATGGCAAAGCAAAAACAGTTAACACACCACCAAAAACAATTGCCTCAAATCTTATTACACGTTTTAAAATTATGTCAAAGCTCAACATTGCAGAAAAAAGACTACCCCAAGACGGTAGAATCAGAATAAAAGCACTTGGAAAACTAATTGACTTAAGGGTCTCTACTGTGCCAACCGTATTTGGTGAAAAACTGGTTATGAGATTGCTTGACAGAGAAAATATTAAAGTTTCGCTTGATAATTTAAATATGAGACATGTGGATTTGCAGCGATTTAGAAACGCAATAAACTTACCAAACGGCGTTGTTATTGTTACAGGTCCAACAGGTTCTGGTAAATCCACTACGCTTTATGCCGCTTTAAATGAATTAAACAGGGAAGACAGAAATATTATGTCTGTTGAAGATCCTGTAGAGTATAATCTAGAAGGCATTAATCAGGTGCAGGTAAAAGAAGACATAGGTTTAACTTTTAGTAGCGCCCTTAGGGCATTTTTAAGGCAGGACCCAGATATCATTATGGTTGGTGAAATTAGAGATACAGAAACTGCAGAAATTGCCGTTAGAGCTGCTTTGACCGGGCATCTTGTGTTATCTACACTCCATACAAACGATTCGGTATCTGCAATCACAAGACTGGTAGATATGGGCATAGATAGATACTTAATTGCAAGTTCGCTCAGGTTGGTTTTGGCTCAAAGACTGGTTAGAAAAATTTGTTCCTACTGCAAAAAACCTGTTACTTTGCCCAAAGAAGTTTTGTTAAAAGCTGGTTTTTCTGAATCAGATTTAGATGATATAAAGATTTTCAAAGGGAAAGGATGTTCTCATTGTTTAGATACAGGCTACAAAGGCAGGATGGCAATATTTGAAGTCCTACCGATAACAGATGAAATAAGAGAAATGATAATAAATGATAAACCTGAAAACGATATAAGACAAAAAGCACTTGAGCAAGGCATGCTTACTTTAAAACAGGATGGTTTACAAAAAGTCAAGCAAGGAGTAACGACGCTTGAAGAAGTTTTAAGCGTAGCTATAAATTAAAAGAGGTATTTTATGAAACCAAAAGACTTAGTTGAACTTTTAAGGCATATCTGTTCAATCAAAGCCAGTGATTTACACATAACAGTAGGCTCTCCGCCAAGAGCAAGAGTAAATGGTGATCTTGTAAATTTAGATTATGACATGTTAGCTCCTACAGATACACGCGATTTATGCTACAGCGTAATGAACGAGCTAAATAGAAAACGCTTTGAAGAAAATTTTGATGTGGATTTCTCTTTTGGCGTACCAGAACTTGCACGATTTAGGGCAAATGTATTTATGCAAAGAGGTTCTGTTGCTGGAGCATTCAGGATAATACCGCAAGAAATCCCAGATTTTAACACTTTAGGCTTACCATCTATAGTAAAAGAATTTGCTAATTTACCAAAAGGATTGGTTTTAGTTACAGGACCAACAGGTTCAGGTAAATCTACCACTTTGGCTGCACTTTTAAATTTGATTAATAAATCCAGACCCGTTCACATTATTACGCTTGAAGATCCAATTGAATTTACATACAAGCACGATAAAGCTCTTGTTAACCAAAGAGAAATTGGCACGGATGCATCAAGTTTTGCTCAAGGCTTAAAACATATTATGAGACAGGACCCGGATATCATTTTAATTGGTGAAATGAGGGATGCAGAAACAATAGCAGCAGCTCTAACTGTAGCCGAAACTGGTCACCTGGTATTTGCCACGCTCCATACAAATTCTGCAGCAGAAACAATAACAAGAATTGTAGACGTATTTCCTTCATCACAACAAGAGCAAGCTAGAGTTCAACTTTCTACATCTCTACAAGGCATTGTAACACAAGCATTATTAAAGAAAAAAGATAATTCTGGAAGAGTTGTAGCAGTTGAAATTTTGGTGCCAAATGCCGCTATAAGGAATTTAATTAGAGAAAACAAAATTCCCCAAATATACTCAACAATGCAAATAGGTCAGGAAAAAACGGGTATGAAAATATTCAACCAATCATTGTTTGAACTCTACTCAAAAGGCTTGATATCCTACAATGAAGCACTCAATGCATCATTAAATAAAGATGAACTCAAAAACATGATGGACAGAATAAAAATAAACATGAGAGGTTAAAATGGCATACTTTAGATGGAAAGGCAACATAAATAATGTAAAACGTAAAGGCGAAGTCATAGCAGATAGCAAAGAAGCTGCTATAATGAAATTAAAAAAACAAAATATTAATGTCTTATCCATAAAACAATCAGCACCACCAATTGAGCTGGATTTTTTAAACAAGGTAAAACCTAAAGACTTAATGATTATGACAAAACAACTATCCATTATGCTAAATGCCGGAATACCTATTGTATCTGCTTTTAGTATATTAATTGAACAGGTAAAAAACTCAAAACTTAAAAAAATAATTACAGATATTAAAGAAAAAGTTGAAGCAGGCTCTTCATTTTCAAACGCTTTAAGAGAACATAAAGATATCTTTTCTGATTTATATATAAATATGGTAGAATCAGGCGAAGCGAGCGGTAACTTAGATGCGGTGCTCCAAA
>NZ_JBMFGQ010000077.1:0-3143 GCF_049977265.1 Desulfurella sp.
GCTGGCACATACAGCCCAAATGTTAACCTTTCAAATGTGGATGTAACAAATCAAAACAGTGCAGGCCTTGCAATTACTATCGCAAACTCTGCTCTAAGCGCTTTGGATAAGATAAGAGCTTCTTTGGGTTCTGTTGAAAACCAGATTAACGCTACGGTGCAAAATATTCAGGTTGCGCAAACCAATATTACACAAGCAGAATCTTCAATAACCAATACGAACTTTGGAACCACAACATCAAAGTTTTCTACGCTTCAAGTTTTGGCACAAGCCGGTACATACGCTCTAGCTCAAGCAAACGCAACTCAGCAGTTGGTACTAAGACTAATGCAATAACACTTTTAAAAAGCTCAAGGTTTACGCCTTGGGCTTTTATTTTTTAAAAAATCATTAATTTATATTTGAAAAAATGTCAGTTTTGTGGTAATTATTTCGTTAATGTATAAAGGAGGAGGGCTATGGCAGCAAAACAAGGCAAATATAGTTTATTAATGCTTATTTTTACAATCTTTATTGCATCTTGCGCAACAAACCCATATAAAAGTTCTCTAAACTCAACCATTGACAACTCAAAAACTTTTGATGCAAGCGCTCAAAAGTGTTATCTTGCTTCAAAAGCAGTATTGCTAAAAAGAGGCTTTTTAATAGAAAAAGACGAGCCAAACGCTTTTAGTTTTGTTGCCACAAGGTATTTTCCATCTGGCAAAGACAGTACGGTTGTTGTTGTAAATATAAATGTTTTGCAAAATTCGCAAAATAAATCAACTGTGTTTATAAGTGCCATGCAGTATGAAAATGTCATAAGGACAACCACGCAAACTACACTGCTTGGTCTTGTGCCGATTGGCTCAACTGCAACCACAAGCAAGCAAAGTGAAAAATCCATAACCGACAAGCAATTCTTTAATACATTCTTTAAAGAATTGTCAAATGAGCTAAGGCAAATATAAAAAATACAATAGCAAACATATATTATTGAATCTTTTTGTAAACTCTAACAAAATTATTAGATATCGGATAAATTATTTTCTTGACAAAAATTTAAAAGCGTTATATAAGAAAATATATAATGAAAAAATTGGAGGTACCTGCATGGACGAAAAAATCTCACGAAAAAATTTTTTGACAAAAGCAAGCATTGTTGGTATTGGCACATTGGTGGGTGGGTTTGCTACACAAATTGCAAATGCTGACAAAACACAAAACTGGAGCGCAAACAAGTGGCCATGGCCTTATGTGGAGCTTGATCCAAAAACAACTGCTCAAATTGCTTATGAAGAGTGGTATAGGCTTTGGTGTGGCGGTACAGTAATTTATAGTATTTTCCATCAGTTAGCACAAAAAGTTGGTGAGCCTTACAAATCATTTCCTATTGATCCTTTTGCAATATTTGAAGGCGGTCTGGCAGGCTGGGGCACATTGTGCGGCTCTGTAAATGGTGCAGCTGTTGTTGCAAGCTGTATAATTGGACCTATGACACAGGAAGGTTGTGAAGACGGACATATTATTGCTTCAAATATGCTTGATTGGTACTCACATGCGGATATGCCAATTTTTGTCCCCAAAAACCCAAAAGCAAACAAAAAAACCATAGTTCACACAATAAGCGAGTCTCCATTGTGCCATATAAGCGTTGGCAAGTGGATGGAAAAAAGTGGTTACCCAATAAATAGTCCAGAAAGAAAAGATAGATGCGCTCGTGTAGCTGCAAGTGTAGCATATAAATTAGTTGAAGAATTAAATAAATGGCACAGAGGCGAATATGATGAAAATATTGCCTGGTTTGCCCCAAAGAAAGTTGGAATCACAGCACAATTTAACTGTGCAGAATGCCATGGTGCAAAAATCCCAAAACCTCCAACACCATTAAAAAAACTTTAGCAGGAGGTTTTTAAATGAACAGAAAAGATTTTTTAAAGGGTATAGCTGGGAGTATTGCTGTTTTTTCATTTATACCGTTGCCAATTGTATTTGAGAAAAAATACGAATGGAATACATTTAATCCAATAAAAGATGCAAGAGCAAAAAAAGAACACGCGTATGCTATGGTAATTGTGCAGGATAGATGCATAGGGTGCAAAGCTTGCGAAGTTGCCTGCAAAAAAACATGGCATATACCAGAAAACCCACAGGACTATAGAACCGAAGTATTATACATAGGCAAAGCCCAAAGTGACAGTTACAAAATTTCATGGCTTCCAATTTTATGTAACCAATGCGATAATCCTCCATGTGTATGGGTATGCCCAACGGGTGCAAGCTACAAAAGAAAAAGTGATGGTATAGTCCTTGTTGATTTTGATAAGTGTATAGGCTGTAAAGCGTGTATGGAAGCTTGCCCTTATGATGCTAGATACTACAATGAAGAATTAGGTTCTGTTGATAAATGTACATTTTGCTTGCCAAGATTAGAAAAAGGCTTACTTCCAGCATGTGTAGAGGCCTGCCCAATGCATGCAAGAAACTTTGGTGATTTAAATGACAAAGACTCAATCGTATCAAGACTACTCAAAGAAGCTACTTCATACCATGTTTTAAAACAAACAGATGGCACATTACCAAATGTTTACTACACTCAAGATATCCCTACCTAATCTTTTTTTTAGCCTGAAGATTTAATCTTCAGGCTAAAAACTTTTCCAGTGTCACTGAATCTCTATACTCATTAAACTGTCTTTCGTATTTTAATCCTTCTGGTATAAGTTTATTCATTTCTTCTATGTCAGCTTTAGAAGTAAAGGAAGGATACATTGTAGTACGTATAATTAAATGTCCTTGGAAATGCTTTAGCAACTCAAAGGATTCTTTTAGTTTTTTACAATCACCGCCAAATGTTTTGTATTTTTCACATGTTGCTTTTAAATCAAGCGCAATTACATCTACAAGATTAACTGCATCGGCCAAAACATCAGGGCAATGACCATTTGTATCAAGTTTTACCAAAAAACCCAATTTTTTAATTTTAGTTATAAAATCAGGCAAATCATTTTGTAGAGTGGGCTCTCCACCTGTTATAACAACCGCTTCAATTTTGCCAATACTGCTTTGTAAAAAAGACAATACACTAAACTCATCTAAAGGATTGCCTTTAAAAAATACGAGTTCAGGATTGTGGCAATATGGGCATCTTAAATTGCAGAAAG
>NZ_JBMFGQ010000078.1:0-3037 GCF_049977265.1 Desulfurella sp.
GAATTTTTATATGTTTGGTATAGCTTTGTTTACATTGGGTTCTGCGCTTTGCGGCATTGCATGGAATTTGTATGCCATTGTTATTTTTAGAATAATACAAGGAATAGGTGGAGGCGTTTTAATACCAATTGCTCAGGCAATTTTAAGGGAAGTCTTCCCAAAAGAAGAGCAAGGTATGGCAATGGGCATATATGGTATGGGTGTTGTTATGGGCCCAGCTATTGGACCTACTCTTGGTGGATGGCTAATAGATAGGTATAGCTGGCCATGGATATTTTACATAAACTTACCTATAGGTATAGTGGCTTTAATTATGGTAAATATTTTTATAGAAGATCCTGATTTTTTAATAAGAGAAAAAAGCAAGATAGATTTTTTAGGTTTAATTTTTATGGCTATTGGGTTTGGTGCTTTGCAGATATTTCTTGCAGACGGTGAAAACAAAGACTGGTTTACATCCCAGTATATCACAAATCTTGCAATTATTGCAGGCGCAGGTATAATATTTTTTGTAATAAGAGAGTTAACAATAAAAAAACCTGCTGTGAATTTGCGTATTTTAAAAAATATAAACTTTACCCTAGGTACATTGCTTGGCGGTGTTCTTGGTATGGGACTTTTTGCAAGTTTGTTTGTTTTGCCGGTTTTTTTGCAAAATTTGCTTGGATATACTGCATTTGATGCTGGAGTTGCAATGGTTCCAAGAAGTCTGGCAATGGCTTTGATGATGCCAATTGGGGGTAAATTGTTCAATAAACTTGGGCCAAAAATCCTTGTTAGTTTTGGTTTAATACTTGTTATTATTTCCTTTTTTCAATTTGCAAACCTCAATTTAAATGCAAGCTTTTGGGATATATTTATACCACAATTTTTACAGGGCAGCGGTTTTGGTTTTATATTCGTATCTGTTAGCACTTCTGCATTAATTACAATTGAAAAAAGTGATTTAACATTTGCCACAAGTATTTACAATGTGTTTAGGCTTATTACTGGTAGTATTGGTGTTGCACTTGCTGCTACATATGTTGATAGAGGAACAAATGCCTATTACTCGGTTTTAACTCAAAATGTTTCTATGTTCAGTAGAAATACTTTAGAATATATAGCAAGATTAGACCAGGTTCTTGGCATACCATTTCAACTGCCAGACTTAAAGATAAAAGAAATGTTAAATGAAACAATTATGCAACAGGCTATGATGCTTTCCTACAATCATGTGTATTTGCTTATTATGTTTATATTTGTTTTGTCCTTGCCACTTGCTTTTTTCTTAAAAGGTTTTAAAGATATCAAAGGTGATTAGTCAGGGGGATTAATGGAAAATATTGTAATTACAATCACAAGACAAATAGGATCTGGTGGTTATGATCTTGCAAAAGCTATTTCAGAAGAGTTTGGTTTTAAATTAATTGATAGAGAGTTAGTTGTGCATGCTGCAAAAATTTTAAAAACAGATGTAGCCTATTTAGATAAAAAAGAAGAAAAAACCTCAAGTTTGCTTGAAAAAATTTTAAGTGTTTTTTCTATTGGTACACCCGAAATTGGATCGTTGGCAGGTTCTTTTTACCCAACTGACGCAGAGATATTTGAGGTACAAAAAACAGTGCTTGAAAGCTTTGCGCAAAATCATGATATTGTTGCCTTAGGTAGAGCTTCTTTTTTTGTATTTAAAGACCATCCAAAACATTTATCAGTTTTTTTAAAAGCAGATTTGGATTATAGAGTCAAAAACGTAGCAAAAGAATTCAATATGGATGAAAAAGAAGCGTTGGAACTTGTAAACAAAACAGACAAAAATCGAAACGAATATATTAAAAAAATGACAGACATAAATCGATTTGATTTAAGAAATTACAGTATTGTAATTGATATGTCTTATGTTAATTTCGATTTAGCAAAAAATTTTATTTTTAGTGTTATTAATGATAAATTTTTTAAAAACGGTGGTGCCCAATGAAGAAAACAAAAGTATTTGTTGCCGGTATACACTTTGTGGGTATGCAAAATTTTATTAGCGAATGCACTCATGAATTAGAGTTTGAATTTATACCAGAAAGTGCGCTTGAATATAGGATACACGAATGCGATGTGCTAATACCTGCGATGTCAAAAATTGACGCAAATTTAATTGAAAAAGCACGAAATTTAAAGCTTATACATCAGTGGGGTGCAGGGCTAGACGGCGTAGATATTGAATCAGCAAGTAAAAAAGGTATATATGTAGCTAATGTTCCTACTGCCAATACCGGTAATGCCGAATCTGTTGCCGAATGGGCCATAATGTCAGCAATCGCATTATCTAGAGGTTTTCCAAATATTCAAAATAATGTTTACAATGCAGTAGGCTGGGGATGTCCTGTGGGTACAAGTCTAATAGGTAAAAAAGCCTTAATTGTTGGTTTTGGAGGCATTGGAAGGTCTATTGCTACAAGGCTAAAACCTTTTGGTGTACACATTTATGCAATTAAACAAAATATTGATGCCAATTTAGCACTGCAATACCGACTAGATGCTATTGATAAACTTAGTAAACTTGAACAGTACTTAGAAATTGTTGACTATGTGTTTTTGGCTTTACCACTAAATGATTCTACAAGAGAGTTAATAAATTCTCAAAATATTTTTAAGATAAAGAAAGGCGCGTTTTTAATTAACCCTTCAAGGGGAGCTATTGTTGAAAAAAAAGCATTAATTGATGCACTTAATAAAAATCATTTAGGTGGAGTTGCTTTGGATGTTTTTTGGAAAGAGCCACCAGAAAAAGAAGAATTTTTTGATATGAAAAATGTTATTGTAACTCCTCATATTGCAGGTGTTACAGATGTTTCTTACAAAGCAATAGCTTTTTATGTGTGCGAAAATATAAAAAGAGTATCTGAAGGCAAAAAGCCACTTAATTGTGTAAATTGCTAAATTTTGATAAATTGGCAAAATTTTAATCGAGTGTTAAATTTAGTAAATTAAATATATGAAGTTTACTATGAAGATCAGTTTGTATGAAAAAGTAGTAATAGTTTTTGGTATGATAAGAAGCAGC
>NZ_JBMFGQ010000079.1:0-2923 GCF_049977265.1 Desulfurella sp.
TTAAATTTCTAACAGCCTTTTTAAAAGTTTAGATTTACATTGTAAGTGTTAATTTATTATTCATTTTGCTATCCACCCCATTTAAAAAGTTTTGCGTTTTTGTTTAATGTTTGTATATTTGTGTAAATATTGAAATCCAGGTTGCTTTATTTAGTTCAAAGTAACCAGAATAAGCAAGTCAAGTCTTGATAAAGCATCAACGTAAGGCCTTAGCGTGTTTGAGTAATCTTAAGCACTAAGCTTGTTTACAAGATATAGTGCTATAAAAACACTTTTCAAAAGATTCTAATTGTAAATAGCGCTTTTAATAGCATATTTATATTTGACGTCATGTAATTAGTGTCAATGGCATTTTTAGTGTACTTACGCGCTGATTTGTCCAAATACAGCTTGGTTTATAAGAAAAACACGCTTTGTATGTAGCCTCTAGCGTTTGACAGCTAGCTGCATAAAGTATAATGCTTCCTTCAAAATAGTTTTTTTGTCGTAATTTGACAAATCACTAATGCTGAAAACTGATTTATATCAACTAAAAAAGAAACCAAAATAGGTTATTATTATCCGGCTCAATAATTTTTTTTTGCCTGCTTGTTGTTTTTGTTTCTAAGATAAAAAATAACAAAAGCTGTTTATCCCACATGGGAATTTGATATACTGATTGCTAAAGCCCAAACCAACTCTGCACCACATCATCCATAAGTATGAGAATCTGTTAGATGCATTGCCACCAAAACTTTATTGGTAGTGTAAAATCTATTGTGTAAATTTGCTATGGCAAATTAGGCGCAACCCCTGTAAAATGTTTTTTGACCTAAAAACTTTTTTAAGGAGGTTACGCCATGGATATTGAGTTAAAGCTCAATAAAGTTTCAACACTGCAAAAAAGCTGTAAAAGAAGACTTGTCCCTTATGTATCTAACACTCATAAGCGCCTCTTTTATGCTTTTAAATAAGCTCATAGGCAAATCCATATCACACCAAAATGTATCCAATGCAAACAAACATCTTATAGAAGCAGTTGAAAAATGAAAGAACAAGAAACCTATCTTTGTATAATATAAAATACATTTATATAGATGGCGTTAACTTTCCTATGCGCATAAAAACCATATAAGCCTATGAGTTCTACGAAGTTTTTGTCAATAAACACTCAAAAGATTTTCCTTCTGCTGTAAAAACGCTTCAAAGAACTATAGAGTCAGCTTTATTTTTTGATTTTCCTGGACAAGATTGGATATCAATAAGAACTACCAATGTAATAGAAAGGCTCAATAAGGAATTCAAAAGAAGGACAAAGTCAATAGAAATACTTGCAGGTGAACAAAGCTGTTATAAGCTCTTGCATTTATATCACTTAAGATGGAAAGCTACTAAAGCTACAAAACCCATAGGGAAGTTTAAGTCTAATTTGCCTAGCTTAAAGAGGTTTTATGAATTCACACAAAACTATTGATAATACCCTTTATTGTTATAAAAAATATAATGTAACCCTATTTTTCTTTTTTTGAACTGCATGACATTATTTGTTTTTTCGCCACCTTAAAGTGATGCTACTGGAGGATATTTCAATTTAATATCCAAATTGCTCAAACCTGAGCAGGGTAAAGAACTTGTTAATTTGACACTATTACAGATGAAATCAAAAAACAGGAATTTTTTCAAGAAATAAAAATTGTAAAAATACAGTATTAATTTACTGGCCATATTTAATTAATTGCTGTACAAGTTTTTACATCAAAACAATTAAGAGATTAAATTATTCTTTACCTGCATTTTACTTATATATTATAAACATAAATCGAGGTATAATTTTTGGTTTTGTAAATAGGCTTTGTATGTGGTAAATAATGTTCACATTAAAAAGAGGTGGGTATGTTAAGAATAAAAAAATATGTCTTAGGTACTTTGATTCCAATCTTTATAGTTGCATTTAGTTATTTTAATAAACTACCAAATGCAAATGCTGACATGTTTATTAACATGGTAACACCTCGGTTTGCTTTCAATATAGGCAGTGGGTTAAATGCTTACTATACGCCTTCAGTGCCAGGGTACGTATATTATTATAGTTATAATAATATGTATTATATGTGGTATAACGGTATTTTAATGTATTCTCCATATTACTGGGGACCATGGAAACCAGTTTATACTGGAATGATCATACCACGTATCTTTTTAAGTGGTCCTCCACATCCGCCACCAGGCTTTAAGCGGGGCTATTGGGTCCATAGACCACCTCCTCCGCCACCACCTCCTCCTATAGGTTATTATGTGAATTACTGGTATTACGTACCATATCCTCCTGCACCACCTCCGCCACCACCAAGACCAAGACTATGGCCTCCTGGTTTAGGCCATAGACCACCGCCACCCCCTCATGTTTTTATGCCTGGACCTCCACCAGACCCTCGTGGCCCTAGACCAGGCCATAGGCCAGGGCCTCCTGGACCACCGTAATAAGTAAGAGTTCTGATTGTGGGATCTGTGTTTTGATTAACTTTATCCTACAATCAGAACAATTATAAACTAAAACAAAAAGAGTTAACTTTCTCGACACAACAGAGGCTATAAAGCAAAAAAAATGTATTAAAAAATGTTTGAAAGTATAAGCAGTTTTAATTTACAAAGCAAAAGTAAATCATTAGCAGCTTTTTATAAAATATTTTTGCATACCAATATTAAGCAGTGGTTTTATATGCGCAGTATCATAGAAGGCTTTAAGCAACTAAAGTTTAAGAAGTCAAAAAAGCTTTTATATTAAAATCTATTTTTGGCACGTTTAGATTTTCATATTTTTACAACACACAAATAATTTTAGTATTTCGATTAATTTTTTGTTCTTTTGTAATTGAGATTTTTTTGGTAAGAAAATAAATGAGCTTTTAAGTGATAAATAATACGTTATTTACCACTTGACAAT
>NZ_JBMFGQ010000080.1:0-2664 GCF_049977265.1 Desulfurella sp.
AGATTCCATATCAGGAACCTGTTTGATACACACCAGGATATTCATAATAACCTCCTTTTAAAATAAGCATACTTAATTAAAATATTAACTTTGAATATTTTATAATAATTTACGTAAATGTCAAGTAAAAATTTATTTATTTTTCTATTGACAAACTAAATTTAATATGATAAATATAAATTATGATTTTTAACGTAAGTGTGAGTATGTTATGAATAACATCAATAACGAAGAATACTTTCAAATTGGAGAGGTTTCAAAGAAATTGGGTATAACGCCAAGAACAATTAGATATTACGAAGAGTTTGGTTTGTTAGATCCTCCGCTTCGTATAGAAAATGGTATAAGATTATATTCCAATGAAGACATAAGACGCATTAAATTCATCTTAAAACTTAAAGAATTGGGTTTAACTTTAAAAGAAATGTTAGAACTTGCAGATATTTATAATCAGCATAAACAATCAATTACTATTATGCCAAAATTGATTGAAATATTAGATGATCATATTGATAAGATTGATAGTAGGATTTCAAAATTAGCCTCTTTAAGAAACGATATAGTAGAATACAGAAAACGCATTTTGTCCCTAATTGAAGAAAACAAATAAAAAAAGATGGGGGTCATTTATGAAAAAAGTTTTTTTTGCAATGCTGTGTTTTCTTTTTTTATCAAAAGCGGCTTTAGCTGCAAATGTAGATGGTGTTAATGTAAAAAATACATTATTGCTCGATTCAACGCAATTGCAGTTGAATGGTTATGGGATTAGACATTATAGTTTTCTCGGTATAAAAATTTATGTAGGAGCTTTATATACACAAGAGAGAGTTCATTCCACTGAACAACTTCTTTCATCTAAACAAAATAAAGTCATTGTTATGTATTTTGTATATCCAAATGTTAGCAAAGATAAGGTTATAGGAGCATTTAAAGAAGGTTTTAGAGATAATTACCCATCAATTATAGGCACAAGTGAAGAAAAAAGTTTTCTCAATCTTTTTACACATGGCTTTAAAAAAGGTGACTCAATAGAAATAGCTTTACTCGAAAATGGCAATACACAGGTATACGAAAATGGCTCTTTAATTGGTCAAATTCATTCTCCAGAGCTTCAAAAAGCAATAATTATGGTTTATTTTGGCCCAAAACCACCAGATAAATCCATGAAAGAAGGAATGCTTGGAAAATGATAGTAGAAATTCAAAAGAGATTCAGCGATTTTGATATGTATACACATGTAAACAGCGCTGTGTATTTTACATATTTTGAATATGCACGCATTGTAGCGCTTGGACAGAATTTTCAAAAAGTGTCTGATACCATTTGGTTTGTAGTAGCAAAACAATCATGTGAATATTTAGAACCAATTTTATTTAACGATATCGTATTTGTAGAATTAAAAATTGAAAAAATTGGTAAATCAAGTTTTGATATATCATACATAGTTAAAAATGATAATAAAATATTTGCCAAAGGTTTAACTACGCTTGTAGCTATTGATAAAAACACAAAAAAGGCTACACCTCTTACTTCAGATATACTAAATTATCTCTCAAAAATCTATTGATTCTACACACAGAGCCTTGCATTTTACAAGGCTCACTTTAAAAAAATTGTAAAACTTACCAAAATAAAAAAACAAAAAGCTTAGTTACTTAATAAAAAGTAACTAAGCTTTTTCGGGGGGTTAGTATAAAAAAAAGGCTTAAACTAACCCATCTTTATATAATAGAATTTAAGATGGGTTTAAAATTTATAAGTACCTACAAAAAATACCTGATTGCTTACTCTGCCATTATTGGGGTCATTGTTTAATCCTACATAGTATGTTTTGTTTCTATCATATTCAAGACCAAGCGTTGCAGATTTTGTTAAATTGTAAGCCAAATTAGCATATACTGTAGCGGCTTTTCTAGCATAGTCTGAACTTGAAAGCGTAGTAAGATTTCCGTATATAATTTGAGAGTAACCACCAGCAATACTAATTGGTACTTGAGCTAATTTATTAAAGTCAACCTTAGCTTGCAGTGCCCATCCTGTAGAGCTAACCTTCTCAAGTGAATTACCATTTAAATAAAAAGAAGGAGGTGATATTTTATCCGTTGGGGCACCAAAACCTGTAAAAGCTTTAGCATAATAAACGTCACCTTTTAAGCTAAATGCATATATTGGCAACTCCAATCCAGTTCCTATAATGTAAGAGTTTTCGTCATTGTCGCTGTTGTTGTATGTCTGTTTTGTTTGCTGCCATTGAAATTGTGCATAAAATTTTGCAGGAGATCCAAGACCAGTTTCAAACTCTACTGGTACTTTTATACCAATACCTGGCATGGATGCTCTTTGTGCTTTTGTTCCTTTACTTGTTACATATCCTTGAATGTCTTCAAATGTTATATATGGGTTTAATTTTGCAGCTCCTAAATCCAATTTTACACCAAATGCAACCTGTGGGATTTTTTTAGTTAAATCCGTACCAGCTGTATTGTTTAAACCATTTAGAGAATATACATCAAAAATACCAGGGTTGTTTTCTTGTCCTACAAGCAACCATGGTGTATAATTGCAACCTTCCTGGCAGAACTCTTTAACAAAAAAAGCCCTCCTTAAGCGAAAATTGCCATTGCCATCTGTACCAATATTAGCACCACCACCTTTAAAATCACC
>NZ_JBMFGQ010000081.1:0-2431 GCF_049977265.1 Desulfurella sp.
AATACAATAGTTAAATCACCACCACCTTTGGCAAGGGTGGAGACAAGAGAGTTTACATTTTTTAGGGGTACAAAAATTCTTCTATACAAAATTATCCATACTATAACTACCACTATAACTGTAAGTATCATAGCTACAACTACAACTAAAACAGTAGCGATAATATACTTTTGCATTAGTTGTTTTTCTTTATTGTAATTTTGATTTTCTTGACCAATTATCTTTTGTAAAGCCAAAAAAGCATCTCGCCAGAAAATAATTTTTTGTTGCATAAGCTCATCTATATAATCCTGAGCAGAGCCTTCAATTGCAGCTTGAATCATTTGGTTTTCAACTTTTTCATCTAATTTTAAGTTTTTTTGTAAATTTAAAAGTTGAATTTTTTGTTCTTGATTGGCTATACTAAAAGCATTTTTTAATGCTTTATCCATGTTTTTCTGGGCAGCTTCAAAATTTTTTTTTGCTCTTTGATTTTCTGGATAAATTAAAATACTGTTTAGTGAAGCATTTTTTTGTAAACCAGCTACCAAAATATCATTTAGACTACAAACCAAGTTTTGTTGCAAATCTGTTTTTTTTAAACTATTATTTACATTGTATCCCAAAAAAACAATAATTATTAACAAAGTAGTAGCGCTTACAAGATAAAATCCGTTTGAAAAATTAAGCAATTTTTTAATACTCATATTGCCTCCATTATATATTTTCTACTGCAAGACCTACCCTTATGCCACCCCAATGTTTGCCTTCTATAAAAACTGGTACACCAATATCTGCCATAACTTCACCAGTATCCCTTGGGTATACCTGAATGATCACACTATCTGTGTTTCTTGCAACAGCTAGTCCCACAGGGTCATTAAATATTCTCATGGATCGGTTTCCTACAAGGTCTTTTTCGTAATTTCCTGTTAGAGGTTGATCATAAATTGAATTGTGAATTAAATAACCGTTGTTATCTGTAAGTAAAAAAAATCTAAAGTTTGGATCCATATTAAGATATTTATCTTCAATAGGTTGAATGTATTTTTTAAAAAAGTCTGTAAACCTAGTGCGATATTTTTGAGGGTTGGTGTTTGGAATTGGAATATAGTTTCTATCCCATATATCTTCAGATGAGATTAAACCCTTTTTAATAGATTCTTCAATGAACTCTTTCATTTCTTTAGCACCATTATTTGCAATATCTACAACACTTTCAAGCGGGTTGCCCACTTTTACCTTTTTTATAATATTTGCTGCCTGCGAAGACATTTTGCTTAAATCAAGGCTTTTTGAGCTAACTACATCAAGACTGTTTGATATTTCTTTTACTGAACTTGCAAGGTATTCTACTGTTTGAGCTACTTCTTCTACTGAACTTGACTGCTGCTCTATACCAGCAGTAATTGTATTTATCATTTTGTTTGCCTGATTAATTTTATCCGCAAGATTTTCAAAAGCTATAATCATTTCTTGTACAGAATGCATATTTTTATCTATAGTGTCACTAATCATCTTATTTCCACCAGTTAAACCATTAAAGTTTTCTGCAACAATACTTATCGTTTTTTCTATCTCTTTTGATTGTTTCTGTGTTTGCTCTGCAAGCTTTCTTATCTCATCTGCTACCACTGCAAAGCCCCTGCCATGCTCACCAGCTCGGGCTGCTTCAATAGCAGCATTTAAGGCAAGCAGGTTTGTTTGATTTGATATATCATTTATGATATTTACAATTGAGATTATACCATCTATTTGGTTTTGTAAATTTTCCATTGAATTATTGTTATTTTCAATAACTTCTATTGTTAGTTTTGAGCCTTTGTTAATCTCGTCTGTTATAGTAATTGTTTTATTGCTTATATCATTTACTTCTTCCATAAAATGTGCAAAACCTTCCATGTTTTTTGAGATATCAGCAATTGATTTCGTTGAGTCATTCATTGTTTTATTTATTGCTTCTAAGTTGTCTTTAGTCTCATTCATGTGATGTGTAATATTTTTTAGCTCAAAGTTAAATTTTGCATTAAATACAGCTGTTTTTGTAGCATTGAGTATCAACTCATTAAAAATATTTTTGGAAAATGCAATCATATCATTTAAAAAAATACCCACCGCATCTATAAAATTAGGTATTTTATATTTTTTTGTTAAATCATGCTTTTCATTTTGAAGCAACTGTGTATACTCTTTGTTTGCTTTTATTGTTGGACCAATGACTACTTTGTAGTAATACCAAAAATTTGCAATAGCAAAAGCTGTTGTAGCTATACTAAATGTATACATAAAGTACTGGTTAACAAATTCCCTAAAAAATATATAACCTATTGCTCCTCCTGCAAAATAAAGCAAAAAAGTTACGACAGTAAAAATCACAAGTTTATTAATCATAAATCACCCCCATTTTTTAATAATTCAAAAAATTTATCTTTTGGCATTGACTTATAAAAAA
>NZ_JBMFGQ010000082.1:0-2418 GCF_049977265.1 Desulfurella sp.
CAAAAGGCAAAGCCACTCAATACACAAAAGATGAAACTCTAAGAAGCTACCAGATAAACATACTAGAAAAATACTCAAATAATGCATTTGTATCAAATTATGTTTTAGAAGATCAAAGACTGTCTTATCTAAAAAACGCTGCCACAACTTATGGTTTTAATTCAATATTTGGGTTTATTTTTCAAATAAATGAATTTGATTATGGATTTATACTGTTATACTCAAAATACAAAAACTATTTTGACAAACGCACTTCAGAAATTTTAATCAACTTTTCCTACGCAATTAAAGCAGCAATACTTATTTCTAAAAAAGAAAAAGATTTAATCCTTTTAAAAGACATAGTTGAAAACAGTTACCAGGGTGTAGTAATAACAAACAGCAAAAATGAGATAATTTATACAAACAAAGCTTTCAGTAACATTACAGGATATAGTTTTGAAGAAGCAAAAGGCAAAAATCCTTCGATTCTTAAATCTAACTATCATTCAAAAGATTTCTATAAAGACATGTGGCACAAATTAATCCATAATGGTCATTTTGAAGGTAAGATTTATAATAAAAGAAAAAATGGCGAGATCTACGAAGAGATTATTTTTATAAAAACAATTAAAGATGAAAACGGAAATATATCGTATTATTTTAGCTTTTTCTCAGACCTAACAGAATTAAAAAAAGCACAAGAGCAGGCTAGCTATAACATATATCACGACCCTTTAACAAAGCTTATAAACCAGGTTGGCTTTTTTGAGCAAGCTCAAAGAATCATCGAAAAAAATGAATCGTTTGCTATAGTCTATATAGACTTAGACAACTTTTCTATAATAAATACAAAATTTGGCATTGAAAAAACCGATCAATTGCTAAAGGAATTTGCTGATTTTCTACGATTACAGTTAGCTGATCCAAAAGACATAGTAAGCAGGTTTGGATCAGATGAATTTATTTTTCTAAAGCGCTCTATTATAGAACAAAATATCGTAAAATTTACAAGAAACACTATTGAAAAAATAAGGCAAAAAAGTTTCAAAATTGATGGTCAGGAAATTTTCTTAAAAGCTAGTGCTGGCATTGTGCTTTATCCAAAAGATTCAGATAATATAAATACACTCGTAAACTACGCTCAGGCTTCATGTAGGAAAGCAAAACAACTTGGTAAAAATCAGTGCGTGTTTTTTAATAACTCTATATATGAAGAATTTATAAATGGCTTTATGCTAACAAATGAAATAATACATGGAATAGAATTTGAAGAGTTTGAGCTTTACTTCCAGCCAATATACAATACACACTCAAAAACTATAACTCATGCAGAAGCCTTAATCAGATGGAATCATCCAGAAAAAGGTTTACTTTCTCCATTTTATTTTATTCCTTTTGCAGAAAGCTCAGATCTTATTGAAAAACTTGATTTTTATGTTTTAGAAAAAGCATTAGAAAGTATAAATGAAATAAAAAAAGAAGGCTTAAAAATAATAATATCTGTAAATATAACAGGCAGAACATTTCTGACAGATAACTTTTTGGATACCTTTATTGCGCTTATCGATAAATACAAAACAGACCCAGGCTTTATAAAAATAGAGCTTACAGAATCTATAGCCCTAAGCGATGAAAACAAAACAATACAAAAAATGCAGGCTCTAAGAAACCTCGGTATAAACTTTTCAATGGATGATTTTGGAACAGGATACTCTTCTATCTTGAGTTTAAAAAAATTCCCTTTTTCTAACATAAAACTAGACCAAAATTTTATTATGGATCTGCAAAACAATCAGGAATCTGCTATCATAAGCTCTCATATGCTCAGCATGCTAAATGAATTAAATTTTGAAACAACCGCAGAAGGCATAGAAAACGAGTATCTTTTCTTTCTTTTTAACTACCTACCTTGCGACTTACTTCAGGGTTATTTTATTTCAAAACCAATACCATACCAAGAATTCATAAATTTTGTAAAAAATTTCAAACCAGATATCACATTTGTTGAATTTCACCAAAATAATTCAAAAATACTGGATTTAAAAATAGCTCAAGTAAAGTATTTTATTTATAAGTATTTTAAAATAATAAGAAACATTTTGCAAAACAATGATTCAGACAAACAACTAAACGATTTATCAAAAATTATTGAATTTGACCATAAAAAATGCGATTTTGGCAAATGGTATTACTCGGTCTACCCGCTTTATGGACGAATTAAATCTTTTAAAAGTATTGAGTATTTACATATAGATATACATAAAACTGCAAAAAAAATATTTTTAGAAAAAAACGAAGAAAAACTTAATTTTTTATTTAATAGCTTAAAATACAAAATTATGCTTTTAAATAAGCAATTTGATAATTTTTACCTGCAAAATTTTATTACAAAATAATTCAAATCCAATACGCTTGGTTTTTCATAAATATGCAAGT
>NZ_JBMFGQ010000083.1:0-2270 GCF_049977265.1 Desulfurella sp.
GACACTTCTTTATTATAACGCTTTATGGATTCTTCTCCGGTATTAAAACCTCTTGATTTTGATTCATAGTGATACAAAACTGCATGAGGCGTCCATACAACTAAATAACCTTTTTTTCTTAAACTTAAACATAAATCAATGTCATTATATACTACAGGGTAACTTTCATCAAACCCTTTAATTTCATTAAAAACTTTTTTTCTTACCATCAAACATGCACCGGTTACTGCTGATAAATTCTGCACTGTAGCTAATCTTGCAAAATAACCTGTGTAATCTGAATTTAAATACTTAAAGCAATGCTCTGCTATACCGTTTATACCAATTATTACTCCTGCATGTTGAATCGTATTGTCTGGATATAGCAGTTTTGCACCAACTGCTCCTACATCATCTCTTTGGGCAAACATTAGCATTTCTTCAATCCAGTTTGGTGTAATTACTTCTGTATCATTATTTAGAAAAAGTAAAACCTCTCCTTGTGCAAATCGCACTGCATAATTATTTATACTTGAATAGTTAAATGGTTTATCCCATACAATTACTTTAATAAATGAATATGTTTTTTCCAAAAATCTGTAGTAATCAAAAATAGATTGTTCTATAGAATTATTTTCTACTATTATAATCTCATAATTTTTATATGTAGACTTTTGAATAATTGACTTAATGCATTTTTCTAAGTCATCTTTGTGGTCTTTATTTGGTATAATTATAGAGATTTTTGGACTATCTGTTATTTTATAGTTAATTTTATACAAACCTAAAACTTTACCATCTAAAACATCACCATCTAGATTTAATCTATTTAAATGCTCCTTTAAAGCTTTTTTGGCAGAATCGTAAGCATAAATTTTAGATTGAGGATTTCGAGAAACTGAATTTTGACTTACTCTCCAATGGTAGAGAATTTTTGGAATGTGTATTATCTTTTTTGCTTTTTCTGTTGCCCTGAGTATAAGCTCATAATCTTGAGAACCTTCAAAACCTTCCTTCAAATATCCAATTTTATCTAAAAGCTTTTTTTTAATTACACTTAAATGGCATACATAGTTATAACTTCTCAAAAAATCTGGGGCTAAATCAGGTTTAAAGTGAGGATCAAAAAACTTTTTCCCGTCTTCAGTTACTTTATCTTCGTCTGAATAAATAAAATCAACACCTTGATTTTCATTTATAGTTTTTACTACTTCAAACAGAGCATTTTTGGCTAATATATCATCATGATCTAAAAAAGCTATATAATCACCTTTGCTAATAAAAATTGCTTCGTTTGTATTTTGCGCTATACCTTTGTTTTTCTTTAAATATTTAATTTTAATACGATTATCTTTGTCTGCATAATTATCTAAAATCTTTTTTACATGACTTTGATCACTTGCATCAGCTATACAAAGCTCAAAATTTGTGTAGCTTTGATTTAAAACAGATTCTATCATTTCAATCAAAAACTGTTCTGGTGTATTCCATGTGGGCACTACAACAGAAATTAAAGGCTTAAATGAAAAAATTAAATCTTGTGTGTTACTTTCTTGCATAAATTACTACCTCTCTGCCAATATTCAATTGCGCTAAAGATTTATAAAGATCCCTTTTTAAATCATTAAATCCAGCGTTTTGTAAATTTTTTTCAAAATTTTTTCTTTTTGTATGGCATAATCTGCCTAAACTGTCATTTCCCACATAATTATCTCCCATAAGTAAGAAAATATCTATCGGAAATGATGTTTCTTTTAATACAATATCAAAACCTTGTTCTCTTAAAAGTTTTTCAAGTGAATTAAAATCAAAATAATTAATATGATGCGGTGGTGCTACCCACCATGGAGAAAAATTACAAGCTTTTTTTAAAGCAAGTTGAAATGGATTATAATCGTTTGGTACAACAATACATACAACACCGCCTTGCTTTAAAACCTTTTTTATAGAGGCAATAGTGTTTGCAGGGTCTGGTACGTGTTCTAGTACTTCACTTAAATATACTACATCAAATTTATTGGCTAATTTTTCAGATAAATTTTCGTCAAAAAATCCTTCTATTACATCCAGACCAATTGATTTACAATGATTGATAGACTGAATTGATGGGTCTAAACCTAATGTAGACCATCCGCGTTTTTTACCATAAAGCAAAAAATATCCGCCCCCGCAGCCGATATCAAAAATATTGCCTTTAAAGCCCAGTATTTTTTCAAAACTATCGTATCTATCTTTAAATACCAAATCATACCAATCTTTATCTTCCAAAAATCTTTCATTAAAAAACTCTA
>NZ_JBMFGQ010000084.1:0-2248 GCF_049977265.1 Desulfurella sp.
CCACCGTAATAAGTAAGAGTTCTGATTGTGGGATCTGTGTTTTTATTAACCGTATCCTACAATCAACTATTGTAAACTCAAATAAAAAGAGTTGACTTTCTAGACATAACAAAGGCTATAAAAAAATGGGATTAAAAAATGTTTGAAAGTATAAGCAGTTTTAAGTTAAAAAGCAGTGGAGCAAACATTTGAGCGTAGAAAATGATGCTACAGATGGAAAACCAGCAGTGGGACAGCTTATTTTTGCAGGACTATTAATAAAAACGTATATTATATTTAAACAGTTAATTGACGTATGTCACTAAATGCTTAAATGCTTAGTATAAATGCAATAAGATAGAGCAATTTGCTTTTAGTTTAGAAATTTTTTAATAAATTTATTGTTTTGTTTTGTTTAAATACATTCTCGCTGGTCTGTCTTCAACCGATTTTGGATAATCTTTTATGAGTTTTTCTAATAAATATCTACCATCAGATTTATCTCCTATATCTAAAAAACAAAGTCCTTCTTTTAAAATAGCTTCGGGTATGAATTTACTTTTTGGATAATCCAAGATAAATTTGTTGAAATTCACAATGCCTTTATCATAACTTTTAATAATGTAATAGCTCTCGGATTTATATAGTAAAGCATGCGAATATAATTTATTGGTCTTATTTTTGTATTTGCGCATAAAAGCATTAAAGTATTTAATAGCTTTATTATAATTTTTATCATTGTAGAAAGTTTTTGCCATTCTATATAGCGCCCTGGTGGTTGTCTTGTTTTGGGATTTAAAAATTACACTCTTAGAATTTATTTTTTTTATTTTATTATCTAAATCTTTTATTTCTTTTTTTAGATATGCTATCTTATTTGGCTGGTTTTGTAATATTTTAAATTCGGCATATAAATTTTTTAGCCTATCTTTTAATTGCTCATATTTCTTAAATGCTTGCTGATATAATAATTTTAATTCTGCTGCCTTAGTTTTCAGATTATTAATTTTTTGAGTATTTACAGATATTTGTTGCAAACTATCTGCAAAGGGGTTATACGCATTTATAATATTATTTTCCTTCGCCAAAGCAGGGTGAGACCAGAATACAATAGAAGCTATTACACTAAAGAAAATGCAAATAATCTTTTTTAATAATATTTCTTCATGTCCAAAACGATTTTTTTCATTATTTAAAGCAACCATAAAAGTTCAAGTTTAGTTTTCAAATTAAACAATCCTTCAGTATTACATACTCATAGTTTTTAGCCTTTCTATTCTTTTTTCAATAGGCGGGTGAGTGCTAAATAAGCTTTGAATTGTTTTAGATCTAAAAGGATTTATAATAAACATAAAAGCTGTTGCTTGAGAAAGGTGCGTTTGCTGCATTGGTGTGATTCTGTTTGCATACTCCAGTTTTTCAAGTGCGTTTGCAAGATATAAAGGGTTGCCGCTTAAGTTTGCCCCACCTTTGTCTGCTGCATATTCTCTTTGACGTGATATAGCCAATTGAATTATAGTGGCAATTATTGGTGTAATAATAGCAATAAATAGTAGGCCAAATACATTATTGTTTCTTCTATTATTACCAAAGCCTCCAAATATAGCGCCCCATTGTGCCATCCATGCAAGATAGCTAATGGCACCTGCAAAACTTGCTGCAATTGTACCTGTTAATATATCTTTATTTTTAACATGCGTAAGTTCATGCCCCAAAACACCACTAAGTTCATTATCATCTAACAAATTTAAAATACTGCTAGTTATGCATACAGCGGAATGTTTTGGTCCTCTGCCTGTAGCAAAAGCATTTGGTGTGCTGCTTTGCACTATATATAACCTTGGCATAGTTAGATTTGCCCTTTGGGCTAAATTACTAACAATCGGATATACCCTGGCATAAATTTGCGGGTAATTGTATTGAGTAAGCTCTGTTGCATGATAGGCTTTAAGCGTTATTTTATCACTAAACCAGTAAGCAAAAAAATTCATACCTATTGCAAATATTAGTGCAAACAATATACCCTGGTTTCCACCTATTGCTTGGCCTACAATCATGAATAAAACAATTAATAAAACCATGAGTGAAAAAGTTTTTACGTAGTTCATAACCTCCCCTTTTTATTATTATTTAAACTATATATTATTTTAGCACCATATCTATTAAAAAAATATAGCTTATCAATGTAAAAATTGTAATTCTAGATTTAATGTCTGGATTTGCTATAATTTACTGGACAGAAAGATAAGACTACCTCTAAATTACAAAG
>NZ_JBMFGQ010000085.1:0-2213 GCF_049977265.1 Desulfurella sp.
AAGTTGTTTTCTAGAATCTAACGACATTTAGCATAGGTTATAACCTATGCTAAATAAATGAATGCAATCATTTAATATGCAAAAAGCTCATACCTATAAGCATAAGCATAACTACAATATAAATACGCAAAGCCCAAAAAGCCCACTTTATCCAGCCTTTAACTTCAGTTTTATTTACATTTATGGGTTTTTCAATATTTTCTTTTTCTATCTCAAAAAAATCTTTTGTAAATATTGTATTTTTTGTCATTTTAAACCTCCTATGTATGGAACATAACTGTATAGCCATACAGCATGTTTGCAATAATTAAAATGCCTACTATTGTAAAAGCTGCAATATTTTGCCAGGATTTATTCACATAATCTCCCATTATTTCTTTGTCATTTAAAAGCATAAGTAAAAACAACATGGCGGCAGGCATAAATATGGTAGCTATAACCTGAACAGCCAGATTAAGTAACCCAAGTGGCATATGTGGTATTAACACTACTGTGGCAGCAAGAGCGCTGCTTAAGATACCAGATAGATAAAAAGGCAATGCTTTTGAAAATCTTGAATTAATACTGCGCTCTAAATCAAGCGCTTCACCGGTTGCCCAGGAAGTGCTGGCAGTTATTGCGATAGCCGCAATTAAACCTGCTTCTGCTAAACCCAAAGCAAATAGATCTGTACCTATTTGCCCTATCCTTGATTTAGATAAAACAAACATTATATGGTTAATATCAAAACCAGAAGCTCCAGGTAACCCAAATACCAGACTTCCAGTTAAAATAACTATGGAAATTGCAACAATACCCATTATTACACTTCCAATAAATGTATCCAGCTGACCCTGAGGTATGTCTATTTTTGCAAGTCCTTTATCTACAACGCTTGATTGTTGGAAAAATAACATCCATGGTGCAATTGTGGTACCTAAATTGGCAAGTATTATATAAATAAACGTGCTGAAACTAGAACCATGCGGTATATGCCATGTTGCAAATGAGCTTATTACTTTTGACCAGTCTGGGTGAGCCAAAATAACAAGGGGAACAAAAACAAGATTGCCAGCAGCAATCCACAAAGCTATCCTTTCCCATGTATAGTACTTTAAAAAAATTAATACACTTGATACAACAACAAACCCTCCAATAACGCTAAGCCACGCTGGAACTCCAAATACCTTTAGACCTGTAGCTATACCTATGAATTCTGTAATAAGCGTTAGAATATTTGCTACAACCAGGTCAAACAATGAAAACGCACCCCAGAATTTACCATATCTTTTCCATATCATTTCTGCATGACCACGCTTTGTTACAGCTCCAAGCCTAACTGTCATTTCTTGAACTATGTAAGCAACAGGTATCATAAGTATAAGAAATGGTATAAAAAACCCTATACCGTATTTTGCTCCTGTTTGGGCGTATGTTATAACACCACCTGCATCATTGTCTGCAATCATTACAAGTATGCCAGGACCTACTAACGTTAAAAATAATAGAAATTTTCTAAACAAAGAAGAATTATTGCGAAGCTGGTAGACTTTCCACCTATCAAGCAACCTTATGTATTTATCTTCTGGTATGTCTAACATATTTGCGTTTAAAGAAACTTCTTTTACTTGGTTTGTTTTGACCATAAAGCACCTTCCTTGATTATTTATTGTTATGCTATTAATAAAAGTAAAGTCAAACCTAATATAAACAATAAAATAGCTATAATAGATTTTCTTTCACTTTCTAAAGCTGCATTGTTGGAAATGTTGTAATTATAATATCTAAAGAAAGGTACTCCGAAAGCTTAAAGAACAATCATTTTGTTTTTCAAATATAAGCTTGTTTCTAAAAAATAATTTGAAGATATCAAGTAGCCTTAACATAAACCCACCTCCTTATATTTTGGCAGATGGGCTTATGTTAAAACTACCCATCTGCCATATTACTTAGTACTACTACGCGGACCGCAACTGTCCATTCTCTTCTCACCTCAATAAAATTTTTCCACACTTTAATATAAGATTTATTAAAATTTGTCAAGAAAAAAATAATATAGCAGAGCGCTTATGGAGATATACTGTTCCTTAGAATCAATACAGAATTTTTTATTGGTGTTGAGCCCCTGCCTCGTTATGAGTGACGGGAATGTAGGATATATATCTATTTTTGAAAAAAATAAGTATTTTTACCTTCAAACCCTTTTATATAGAGTTTAGACTTTTTTATGGTTG
>NZ_JBMFGQ010000086.1:0-2210 GCF_049977265.1 Desulfurella sp.
TAAATCAGATTATTTTCAAAAGCTTGTTACAGGAAAGCGGGAATGCAGGATATAAGTATTAATTTTTAAGTATTATACTGGCTGGCAGCCAAGAGGTCAGTAGTTCGATCCCCCCTTAGCTCACCAACTATTTTTATAGTTCGTTTAAAAGCAATTGTAACTAAAAATTGTATTTACATTATAAGATATCATCATAAGTTTTGGATTGCTACATATAAATCATCAATACTAAAAATCAAATTTTAATAAAGTTACCTAAAAATAAGAAAAAACCTAAAAATAAAATAATCCACCCCTGATATACTCTTAAAGTTTTTAAATCTAAAGTAGCTGAAATATAAGCACCTATTTGAGAACCGGATACTGCACCAATAAATAAAGAAATAGCATATAATAACCAAACGTGTGAATAAGAGCTCGTATTTGTTAAATGTATAATAAACCCAATCAACGAAGTAATTGTCATTGTCATAATCAAAGTGGAAAAAGCTGTCCTTGGAGAAATCTCTTCCACAGCAACCAAATATGTTCCCATTATGCCACCTATTCCTACGCCAAAAAATCCTGATACAAAACCAGCTAAAAATGAAATAAAACGTAAAAGATTGTTATGTTTAATGATATTTGTAGTACTTTGACTATTAAATTTTAGTAAATTTTTTTTAGCACTCACCAAAGAAAAAATACCTATTATTATTACCCATAATGGAAATATACTTGCAAATTGTTGAGTTTTTATAAATTTATTAACAATTGAACCTACAATAATACCAGGCAAAATAAAAGCAATAATAACTACAAATAATTTATAATCAATTGTTTTTTGCTTTATAAAAGCATATGTGCCACCAATTGTACTTACGACAATTGTAAACAAACTTAAACCACTTGCTATAATTGAGCTTAAATGTAAATAATAAATAAAAAAAGGCACCAATATGATTCCACCACCAATACCTATTATGTTGCCCAATATAGAAACCACTATTGACACTATTAAAACTGCCAAACTATTTAAAATTATCGTCATGCTGTCCTCAAAATCTATAAAAAATTTTTTACAACTTTATGTTTTTAAAAATATCCTTAATTTTTCAAACCAAACCTTCAAAGTAATTAAATTTTTTGTCTTGTAAAACTTAGCATAACAAAAGTAATGTCATACTGAAACAATAGCAAACAATCCACTTCAGATAGCGTCATTCTTAAAACGAAAGAGAAACTACCAACTTTCAAAACATTTTTATTAAATATAGAAATTAAAAAATGTTGCTATTTTATTTTAAAAGAACTTGCATGCTGGCATCTTAAAAGTTTACTATTTCTTGGCAAACAGTTAATTTAAGTAATACAACAATGTTTTTCCTTTGTCAATAAAAAATTACAAACTGATATTTTAGTTGGCTGAAGTAGTTTTTTCTTACACAACCTTAAGCACGGCTCTGTAACTAAAACCATTCACAATATTATGTAAAGATAGAAGAAAATGTGTAAAATATTTTAAATATTTAGAAAAATATTGATCAAATTATTATTTCAGATTACCATGATAGAAGAGTATGTGGATTATCAATTTATATTGCTGATTTTTTATTATAATCCCATACTGCATACATGTATTATTGTAGAATTATTTACCTGTATTTGACTTATGTGTTATAAAAAGTAAATTATTAAATAGGGTGTTAGGAGGTTTATAAACAGTTTTTGTATGTGGCAAACAACACTTATCCTAAAAAGGAGTCATTTATGTCGAGGATAAAAAAATATATTTTGGGTGTATTGATTCCAATCTTTATCGGGACATTTAGTTATTTTAGTAAACCGCCAAATGCAAATGCTGGTATGTTTATCAACATGGAAACACCTCAGTTTGCTTTTAATATAGGCAGTGGGTTAAATGCCTACTATACACCTTCAGTACCAGGATACGTATACTATTACGGCTATAATAATATGTATTATATGTGGTATAACAGTGTTTTAATGTATTCTCCATACTATTATGGGCCATGGGAACCAGTTTATGGTGGAATGATTATACCCCGTATATTTCTAAATGGTCCCCCGCAACCCCCGCCAGGCTTTAGGTGGGGTTATTGGATTCATAGACCACCCCCTCCACCACCTAGAGCTTACTATGTGCATTACTGGTATTACATATCACATCCTCCTGGTCCACCACCAGGACCAGGACCTTCTGGACCAGG
>NZ_JBMFGQ010000087.1:0-1939 GCF_049977265.1 Desulfurella sp.
AACTGCAAATTCGTCAAAAGCTGTAATATAGCTTGTTTAGTTTACCTATCATTTTGTCAATACTATAGCTTTCTCTAACTTCTTCGTATAATTTGTTACTATATTCCAAAAATTTGCTCTTGTTGTTCACAGCATTAAGAATTTTTAAAGCAAGATCACTGCTATTAAGATTTTTAAATAAAATTCCATTTTGCTTGTGCCTTATAATTTCTCTATTCCCGTAAGTATCAGAAGCAATTACGGGTAATTTGCAAGCTCCTGCTTCTATAATTACAATAGGCAAACCTTCCCATCTGGATGGTAAAATAAAAAAGTCTGCGCATTTCATAAACTCATATATATTATCTTTTTTGCCTTGAAAAGAAACCAAATCGGTTAAATTATTTTCTATGGCGAATTTTTTTGATTCGTTTAAGGTTTTTCCATCACCCACAAAAACAAACAACATATCCTTGCAATCATAATTTGCTTGCAAAGTCTTAATAGATTGCAATAGTATGTCATAGCCTTTTTGGAAATCAAATCTTGCAACTGTCAAGAAAATATATTTACCTTCAGGCAAATTGAGTTTTTTGCGTAGTTCTTCTTTGGACGAAACTGTGCTATCTATAGTAGAAAAATCAATACCGTTTGTGATATACTCAATTTTTCTGCTATCGATACGGTAATTTTCTACAATAAAATCTCTATCTTCTTTGGATACAGATATGACTTTGCTGACTTTGCTAAAAAGATATTTTTCAAGATTGAACCTCAGATGATACTTTATTTTGGAAAAAAGTTGCTCTTTGAAAAATTCGTATTTATGTATGTGCATTCCATGAGCTGTAAAAATTATTGGAATTTCATAGAAAGACGTGTGATGAAATTTGTAAAAACTAAAAAGCGGTTTTAAATGGTGTATATGAATGATATCTGGCTTATATTGTAGTACTAAATCAGGATGATAGCCGGAAGAAATCAAAGATACGTTTTTAAAATCTTTAAATTTGCCTTTTGTTTCCCCGCCTTTTGCAAAAATAAAAAACTCAATATTTTCCATTGCTTTAGCTATTTGGTATATATGCTCAAGACCACCACCTACTTTAAACTCGTCCGTCACTAAAGCTATTTTCAATTAAACCCCTTCACACATAATGAAAAATAAAAAGCGAGTGTTCTTAATAGACCTTGCTTGTTAGTGCCAAATTTTAATGTTTCAATTGTTTTTTGCAAGTGTTTTTGATTCTTAATCTTTAACAGGCGTTCTAAGTCAAGTCTGTTTTTTTTAGGTAAAATTGATTTATATCTTTCATAAAAAACTTCTGCTTGCATTAAAGCTTTTTTAAAACCATTATAAATAAGCTCAGGCTCTTGCTTAAAATTTTTAAGCTTATTTCCTATCGAGGAAATATTCCAAGCTGATGCTCCAATATTATTGCTTGCATGTTGCCTGTAGCAAAACAAAGACTCATCAATATAGTCTATTTTCCCAAAAGCTGTAGCAACAAGCACAAGCCACCAATCATGCATAAAAGCTTCCTTGGGTATAGGAAGAGCGAGTTTTAAAAGATTTTGATTTACAATCATTGCACAGCCAGGAACAATATTTTGAATAAGTGATTGTTTAAAAGTTTTAAACGTTTTTGGATAAAAACCCTGATATTTCATGCCGGAATTACTTATAATCTGCAAATTTTTATCGACGATTTTCATATCGCTGAATACAAGAAAAGGTATATGCTTACCGTAAATTTTCTCAAACCAGGATATTCTGTTAATCATGCGCTCAGCTTTATTGGGTAGCCAAATATCGTCTTGGTCACACAAAAAAACATAATCAGCCGATGTGTTGCTAAGTATAATACTAAAATTTTCTAATATACCCATATTGTTTTTATTAACTGATATTATCTCTATCGGTAAACCCTTTTTTTGGTAAGATAACAATATCTCAACA
>NZ_JBMFGQ010000088.1:0-1782 GCF_049977265.1 Desulfurella sp.
ACAACACTTATGCTTTTGATTAACATTAGTGTTTGTTGTATCTTGATGATTCATAAAATGTACGCTGTCTTGGCTAGAGCTTTTGTGTGCAGTATTTAACTTTTGATCTTTTAAAGAAGAATTTTCATTTTGTATATATTTCAATGGTTCAGATTCAAATGTTTTTGCACATTCTATGGAACAAAAATAGTAATCTACTCCATTATAGTTTATCAACACTTTAGCATCAGATTCCAATACCCACATGTTACATACTGGGTCTTTATGTTTGACTAAAATTTGATTGTTTGTCTCTTCCATAAATCCTCCAAAAATTTAATTTAATTGCATGGCTTTATCTACAATGCTATTTAAAGATCTGGATATGCTTGCCAGTACAATTTTTAGATGTTTATCTTCTACCAAAGATTCTGGATCCATATAAATAACATGATAACCATCGTCTTTTTCAAATACACCTAACTTACAAGGGAGATTGATGCCAGCAATGGGATCTAAAAATAACACTTCCTTTGCAATAGAAGGATTGCATATTTCTAAAATATACGCTTTTTTATCTGTTTGAAATCCTTTTTTTTCCAATATTGTGTTAAAATTATACTCAGATAAAATAGAAAATCCTTCCTTTAGACTCTCCTCTTTCAAGTTACCAATCAATAGCTCTTTGTTTTCTTTTGTAACTTTCCTGTCTATTAGTTTCATTTCTTACCCTCCTTACCCCCTGGGATGGGGATACTTACAATATACAATTAATTTTGATATTGTCAAGTATTAATTTTTGCAACACTATTTAAGTGATTTTTACAGTAATTATCAAATTAGCAAATAGTTTTAAATAGCAAGGTGAGTGGGTATGGCTGATAACTTTTATGATGCATATTTGCTCGTATTTGTTATGATAAAGTTTTTCTAAACAAAGCTTTCATTAAAGATTTTCTACCAGATCTGTTCCTCACATAAGATAGATTTAGAAGAACAGCCTTTTGTTTCAAACTGTATATTTACATGTGTTACGCCTTTTTCCTTTAAAAGATTTTGAACTTTTTGTTTTATAATCTCAGTTTTTTCTAAAGGCATATCCTCAAGTTCTATATGGAGTTCTAAAAATATATCTCTATCCGATATAGACCAGGTATGAATATGATGAACATTTTTTACTTCAGAAATAGATTGAATTGTATTTTTGATTTCATCTAAATCAACCGAGTCAGGTGATGCTTCCATTAAAATCTTTGCCGATCTAATAATCAATTTTACAGATTCTTTCAGTAAATAAATTGAGATTGGAATAGTTAAAATAGAATCTATTCTGTAAATCTTTAAGTACATTATTAAAACAGCACCGACAATTACGCTAAAAGAACCAACTGCATCTCCAAGCATATGCAAATAAGTGGATTTCATATTGATACTCGACTTTGAATGAGCGTATAAGATAATTGTGCTAAGCAAATTTCCTATAAAACTTACCAAAGCAAATATTAACAATTGTTACAGGTAAAATTTTATTAGGCGATATCAATCGCAATATAGCTTCGTAAACAATATAGAGCGTTACAATAAACAATACGCCTGAATTAACAAAAGCTGCTAAAATTTCTGCTCTTGCATAACCAAACGTATACTTTTTATTTGCTTTTTTACGGCTTAGTGTAATTGCAATATAGCTAAAGATTGCGGACATTGAATCGCTTAAATTATGTAGAGCATCGCTTACCAATAATACTCCTGCATTCCCGCTTCATTGTAACGAGATAGGTGGTTTTACACCCAGCATCTCAT
>NZ_JBMFGQ010000089.1:0-1699 GCF_049977265.1 Desulfurella sp.
AAACGAAGGATCTACTTATGAGATTCTTCGGCCACTTACGCGGCCTCAGAATGACGGGTATAGTGACTAATTGAAAAAATCAATTTACAATAAATCAAATCTATATATAATGGTTTTTTAGCATGGTAATAAAAGGTGATGCGTGAGTCAAAAATTATCAGCCATTAAAGAGGGCTTCAAAATACCCATCCAGTACAGGCACTTAATATGGATTTTAGCTTTAAAAGAGCTTAAAATCCGATACAGAGGATCCGCATTTGGTTTTTTTTGGTCTATATTAAACCCTCTGCTTTTGTTATTGATATATGTTTTTGTTTTTACTGTTATATTTAAAGCATCCGCTAAAGCCTACCCTGTGTATTTGTTTGTGGGTCTTTTGCCGTGGAACTGGTTTGCCGGCTCTATAAATGAGTCTACAATGGCTATCGTAAGCTCTGGAGCATTTGTAAATAAATCTACGCTTCCATCCGAAATCTTAATAATGGTAAAAGTATTATCAAACTTTATAAATTATGTTTTGTCTTTGCCTGTGCTACTTTTATTTATAATTATTTTCGGTGTTTCAATAGGCTTGCCTTTGATTGTATTTCCTGTAATTGTAATTATTCAATTTTTTATTACCTGTGGAATTGGTTTTTTTGTAGCAACCTGGGAAGTCTACTACAGGGATATGCAACATATTGTAATGAATTTATTGCAATTTTTATTTTTTGGTATGCCAATTATGTATTTTGAGCAACAGCTACCCCTAAAAGCCCAAAAACTCATTTTTTTAAATCCGCTTGCTTATTTGATTAAATCTTACCAGAGTATTTTTTACTACAATTGGTTTCCAAAACCTTTTTATCTGGCTTTACTTGCTTTAGTAGCTATTGTTGTATATACTCTGGGGTTTTTATATTTTAGATCACACAAAGAGGAGTTTCCAGAGTTAGTATGAGTATATATGCCATAGAAGTATTGCATCTTACAAAACGATTTAAAGTCGTTGAATACAACCCCACTTCTATAAAAACTAAATTTGTAGGTTTTATTAAAAGCGGTTTTAAAAGAAAAAAAAGGCCAACAATAACTGTGCTTGATGATATCTCGTTTTCAATAAAAAAATCTACAACATTTGGTATAATGGGTAGAAATGGTGCTGGCAAAAGCACACTTTTAAAGCTAATCTGTGGCATTATAACACCAACTAGTGGTACAATTATAAGAAACGGAAAAATTGTGCCACTTTTAGAGCTTGGTGCAGGCTTTCATCCAGAACTTACAGCAAAAGAAAATATACTAATAAACGGACTTATGCTTGGGCTATCTAAAAAAGAAATAGAGGCAAAATACGATGAAATACTTGATTTTGCAGAATTAAGCCATGTAGCAAACGAACCATTGCGTACATTTTCATCTGGTATGTATATAAGACTTGCTTTTTCTGTAGCAATAAACATAAATCCTGATATTGTAATACTTGATGAAATAATGGGCGTAGGCGATCAATCCTTTCAGAAAAAAAGTTCTGAAAAAATATTAGAGTTCCAAAAAAAAGGTAAGACATTAATCATAGTTAGCCATGATCCTGATTTAGTTGAAAAAATATGCGATGAAGCCATGCTTATAGAAAAAGGTAAAATTGTAGAATTAGGAAGCCCTGCAATTGTAGCGAAAGCTTATACTGCTATGTTAAGTTAATTATGAATGCATTTTT
>NZ_JBMFGQ010000090.1:0-1684 GCF_049977265.1 Desulfurella sp.
CTTTAGGATGACAAAAAAGTACTTCAGGTTAACAGTTTGGTTTTTTATAAAAAGCCGTTATAACGATAATTTTATAAAATATTATTTTTTAGCCCAATTTCAGCTAAACCAAGCATAAAAGATAAATAAATGCTCACTTGCGCACTACCCAAAAGATTATCAAATCCGCTTGCAACATAAAAAGCGATTAAACCAAGTATTATTCCTACCAATATACCTTTTTGCTGGGTATCGGCAGATTTTAACCTTTTTATATTGTTTACCAAAAGCGTGAAAAAAGCGCAAAGTATCATCGCCAGCCCAAATAATCCAGAATTCATAAGTGTGTTGAAGTAAAAATTATCAATTGTAGTTGGCACTTCTATATTTGGATCAATATGATTTTTGATAGCCATTTGTTTGTAGTAGAAAACTGCTTTTTTATGTATAACCTGTGCGCCAAAAGAAGGGCCATAGCCAAATATTTTTCTAAACATGCTGGATTCTTTAAAAACCTCTAAAGAAGCCTTCATCATTGCAAATCTTATAACAATGCTTGGATCTTTTTCGTAATATATGGTTTGATTTAGTCTTTTTTGTATAAAACTTGTGTTGTAGAGCCCTATAGACACTACAGCAAAAAGCAAAAGCAATATTAAGGTTTTTTTATTTCTTAAAATCAAAGGCAGACATAGTATGCTTACAATAATTGCCAGCCAATCGGCCCTTTCTTGTGCTAAGATACCAGCAAACAATGCTAAAATCGACACTAAATAATAGAATTTATTATTTAAAAAAATGCCCAAACTTCCAAAGAAAAAGCTAGACATTACCATGATAATCCCAGCATAAGATGCACACCCGCTAAAACCAAAAATTCCGGGCATTGGTTTAACAAAATAAAGATTATTTATTCCAACAGAAAAAATATCAACGGGTCTAATGCCAAAAAAAGCATTAAAATAAAGCCCCAAAGCTCCAATTATAGTAAAAACGCCTAGCACATTAACAATCAATGTAAAATTGGCTTTTGAACGCGAAGTTATCCAATAGGGGGCAAAGTGCCAGATATACTGGAAATTCAGCAAAGAATGGATTGGGTTTAGTGAAAAAACGCTAGAAAAAAATTCTTTTAGCGAAAACAAACCTATGGGCAAATCTTCTTTTTTAAATTTAAATTCTTTTGCAATAATTAAAAAAATCAGTCCCAAAACGCCTATACTGATTGCAAGGTTATCTGCTGCAATTGATATACTGACAAAAACAGCAAACAATACTGTGCTTATAAAAATAAACTTATAAGCTAAATATTTTAATGCACTGTATTTTATCAAATCAAGTTTTTTAATTTTCTATCCCTCGTTTGAACAAGCGTATAAGTGTCAACAAAACATAATGTATTTTGAAAACTACTGCCTGCAAACAACAATATTATTCAAAAACAATCATTTTGACAACCAAAAACTAAACTTTGCAGTTTGTCCAAACAACTTTATACTAAAATATCCAAAAAAGTATTTACATTGCTTTTATTATTTTGTAAAATGGCTTTAGCATCAACAAGTTCAATCTCCAAAGAGATTTTTGTGGAATTAAACACAGTGTCTTTGCTTTTTATACTGGATAATATACAAGTAGCAATTTGCATACTAGAGTCTTCCACAAACAAGATAGTTTATACAAACAAAAGCTTTTGTGAGCTTGT